>PLZI01000083.1 GCA_003152095.1 Acidobacteriota bacterium
AACGGACGTTTTGAATGACGAAAAGCATAATGGAACACCCTGGGGAGTTCAATCGCTGATGCGCCTGAATCATACGCTGCGCTTACGCGCAGAGTACGAGATCTGCAACGAGTCCGAGGCCGAATGCGATGAGGCATGCCGCGACGACCCCCGGCCACCCGTACGCCTGCCAGGCATACCCCGGCAGGACCGAGCCGAACGTGGCGCCGAGGTAATAGAAAGTCGTGTAGAGGGCCCCCGCGCCACCCTTGGCCTCCCGGGCGGTGGCGTTCACGAAGGCCGGTGCGGTGCCCTGGACGAAGAACATCCCGACACAAAGGACGATCAGGGAGACGATCACGACGGGGAGCATTCGGACCAGGCTCAGGGTCACCGCTCCCGCGGCGATGAGAAAGCCGGTCGCCATGAGGGACCGCCGGCCGAACCGCCCCGAGAGTCTCCCCACCACGATGGACGTCAGGACGCCCGCGCCATAGACGAGATACATCGCGGAAACCGAGCCCGTCGACAGGCCGAACGGGGGAGCGGTGAGGTAGTAGGGAAGGTACGTGAAGATCCCGATGAACCCGAAGAATACTGAGCCCCCGATCAGGAAGCCGCCGACGAGGCGGCGGTGGCGGAGGTGCCCCAGCATGTCGCGGAATGCAAGCCTGACCGAGACAGCCACCCCGCGCGGCGACGGTGGCAGGAAGCACGCCATGCCGAGGGCGCCCGCGAGCGTGACGACGCCGAACACGAGAAAAGGCGCCCGCCAGCTCAGGTGGCTCGCGATCCACCCACTCCCCACGCGGCCCGTGAGCCCGCCCGTGACGGACGCGGCGACCCATCCGCCGACGGCCGGTCCCAGCTTCGGGCCCGCGAACTGGTCGCCGAGGTAGGCCACCGCGATGGCCGTGACGCCCGGCAGGAGGATCCCCTGTGCGGCGCGGAGGAGAACGAGCGCCGGGAGGGTCGGCGCCCCGGCGCAGAGAAGCGTCGGGAGGGCCAGCAGCGCGCAGCTCCAGACCATGACCGGCTTGCGGCCGAACGCGTCCGCGAGAGGTCCCCATGCGTTCGACACGAGGGCCATCATGAGGACGACGACCGACACCGTGAGCGCCGCCGTCGGCGCCGGGACGCCGAACTCGTGGGAGAGGAGCGGAAGGATCGGCTGCGTGATGTAGAGGTCCGCGAAAACCGTGACGGTCGCGAAGAAGAGCGCGCCGAGCGCCCAACGGCTGTCCGGGGAGGAGCCGCTCGCCATCACCTGCTCAGAGGCCGAGGTAGGCCTGCCGGATTCGCGGGTCGTCCAGAAGTTCTTCGGCGGGCCCGGTCTGGACGATGCGCCCTGTCTCGAGGACGTAGCCGCGGTGCGCGTGCTCGAGCGCGACCTGAACGTCTTGCTCCACGAGCAGCACGGTCGTGCCTTCCCGATTGATCTCGGTGATGAGGTCGAGCAGGCTATCCACCACGAGCGGCGCAAGCCCGAGCGACAGCTCGTCGATGAGGAGGAGACGCGGGCGGCTCATGAGCCCGCGCCCGATCGCGCACATCTGCTGCTCGCCGCCCGAGAGGCGCCCGGCCAGCTGGCCCGCGCGCTCCTTGAGGAGCGGGAGAAGCGAGAAAATACGCTCGAGGTCCTGCTCGATCCGCTCGGTATCGCGGCGGAGGTAAACCCCTTGCATGAGGTTCTCCCGGACCGTCAGCCCCGCAAACAGGCGCCGGCCCTGCGGTACGTGGACGACGCCCGCGCCGACGACTTCGTCCGAACGCGCGGCCGTGATGTCGCGGCCGGCGAAGTGCACGGAACCGCCCATCGGCTTCAGGAGCTGGGAGATGGTCCAGAGGAGCGTCGTCTTGCCCGCGCCGTTCGCGCCGATCAGGGCGACGATCTCCTTGTCCTTCACCTCGAGAGAGACGTCTCTCAGGATCTGGACCTCACCGTAGCCGGAGACGAGATTCTTCACCTCGAGCAGCGTATCGCCGGCCGGGGCGGGGGGTGCCTTCAGGAACGTGCCCGGCTCGATGAGGGCGTTCTCTTCTCCGGCGGCCTCCGCGCGGCGTGCGAAGCGCTCGCCGAGATAGGCCTCGATGACCGCCGGGCTCTCGACGATGTCTTTCGGGTTCCCCTCGGCGATCTTGCGGCCGTAATGCAGCACCGTGAGCCGGTCCGAGATCCCCATGATGGCCTTCATGACGTGCTCGATCACGAAGAGCGTCACCCCGCTCCGGTTGACGCGGAGAATCAACTCCATCGCTTTTTCGATCTCGGACTGGTTGAGGCCCGCCATGACCTCATCGAGAAAGAGGAGCTGGGGGTCCATGGCGAGCGCTTTGGCGAGCTCGAGGCGCTTGAGGTCGAGGATCGTCAGCTCCGTGGCCGTGCGGCCCCGCATGTCCGCGAGGCCGACGCGCTCGAGAACCTCGTCGGCCTCGTGCCGCGCCTGTGCCGCGCTGCGCTCGCTTCCGCGAGCGCCGAACATCGCCCCGGTCGCGACGTTCTCGCGCACGGTGAGCTGCCGGAGCGGCTTGACGACCTGGAATGTCCGCGCCATGCCGAGGCGTCCGATGCGGTAGCTCGGCGTCTTCGTGATGTCCTGCCCGTTGAAAACGATCGTGCCCGCCGTCGGCTTTTCGAGACCGGTCATGCAGTTCACGAAGGTCGTCTTACCCGCCCCGTTCGGACCGATGACTCCGAGAATCTCGCCGCGGCGGATCGTGAGGTCGATGCCGTCGACGGCGGCGAGGCCGCCGAACTTTTTCGTGATTCCGCGGGCCTCGAGGATGGAGTCGCCGGGAATCCGCGGCACGGGAGAGGGAAGCGCGCTCATCACGTCACCCGGTGGGCGCGCACGTTCGCGAGGAGATCCGACATCCGGAACGGTCGCTCCCCGCGCTGGCGCTTGCGGCCGAGGACCGTCATGAGGCCGCGCGGCAGGAACACGATGAAAAGCACGATGATGACGCCGAGAATCGTCGGGTGCAGCTCGAGGAACTTGCTCCACACGTAAGTTGAGAGGAGCTGGAAGACCGCGGCGCCCAGCACGGGACCAAGAACGGTCCCGGCGCCGCCGATGATCGTCGCGATGATCATCTGGAGCGTGTAATCGATCTTGAAGAAGTCGCCTGGCGTCACGTGGATGTTCTGGTAGGCCGTGAGGCCTCCGGCCAGGGCCGCGAAGACGGCGGAGAGCGCGTAGGCGATGACCTTGAAGAGGGTCGTGTTGATCCCGAGCATGCGCGCGGCGTCCTGGTCCTCGCGGATGGCCACGCACCCGTTTCCGAGCTTCGAGCGGGAGAACGCCGCCGTGCACAGAAGTCCCACGATCACGAAACCCAAGGCCGTGTAGTAGAAGAACTCGCCCTCGGTCTTGAGCGGCAGGTCGATGCCCGTCGATCCCTCCGTCACGCTGTCCCAGGTGTCGGCCACCTGCGAGAGGGCCTCGGCGACGCCGAGCGTCGCGATGGCGAAGTAATGCCCCTTCAGGCGCAGGATGGGCAGCCCGAGGAGGATCGCGACGAGCGCCGAGAGGAGGGCGCCCGCCGCGAGCGCGGGGAAGAACGGGACGTGCCACTTTCCGATCATGAGGAGGCCCGTCGTGTAGGCGCCGATCCCGAAATACGCCACGTTCCCGAACGCCGCATACCCGGTGTAGCCCCCGATGAAGTTCCAGCCCTGCGCCATGAGTGCGAGGATGAGGAATCGCGTGTACGTCAGGAGCTTGTAGCTCGAGACGAGCCTCGGAAGGGCGACGAGGAGCGCGAGCAGCGCGAGGAAGCCCGCGATCGCCGCGGCCTTCTTCACACGCGCTTCCCGGCGACGCCCTGCGGGCGCAGGATGAGAAGGAGGACGAGAATCGCGAACGTCACGGCCCGCGACAGCGACGGCAGGCGCGCGCCGACGAAGACGTCCACGAACGCGAAGATCGCCGCGCCGATGACGACGTTCGCGACGTTGCCGAGGCCACCGAGGACGCAGATCGCGAAGGCCCGCTGCGTGTACCCGCCGCCGAGTGTCGGGTCGAACGGCACGATCATGGAGAGGAGCGAGCCGGCGGCGCCCGCCATGCCCGCGCCGATCGCGAACGTCGCCGCGTAGATCGTCGCCACTTTCACTCCCGTGAGCCGCGCCGCGTCGATGTCCATCCCGGTCGCTCGGATCGCCCGCCCGACGCGCGTCGCCCGGAGGTACCAGGCGAGGAGCGCCACGAGGACGAGCGAGATCCCGAGCGCACCGAGGCGGATGTACGGCACGCGGACAGAGCCGAGCGTAAAGCCCGTGCCGCTGTACGCCGTGGTCACGGAGCGCACGTCCGCCTTGAAAAAGTAGTTGATGAGGTTGACGATGAGGATCTCGAGCCCGAACGTCAGGAGGAACGTCGCGAGCAGCGGCGCCCGGATAACCTGGTTGATGAGCCCGCGCTGGATCCCCCAGCCCAGCGTGAACAGCGCGACCATCGCGACGGGGATGGACAGAAACGGGTCGACGCCGAGGAGTTCGTGCAGAAAAAACGTGATGTAGGCCCCGAGCACGATGAAGCTCCCGTGCGCCAGGTTCACGATGTTCATGATTCCCCAGACGAGCGAGAACCCCAGCGCGACGAGCGCCAGGATTCCGCTCAGGAGAACGGCGTTGACGAAGATCTGGCCGAGCTCGGCCCCGCCCACGCGGCTACTTCCGCTTGTCCCAGGCCGGCATCGGGTAGAGGGCGTCCTTTTCCGCCACGGACGACGGGAAGACCGTGTACTTCCGGCCATCCGGCTGGAGCTGCTCGATCGCCATCGGCTTGAACGTGTTGATGCCGCGGCTGTCGAACTTGATCTGGCCGTAGAACGTCATGATGTCCAGGGCGGCGATCGCGTCGCGCACCTTCGCCGGGTCGAGGCTGCCCGCCTTCTCGATCGCGCGAGAGAACGCGATGACGGCGGCGGAGGACTCGGCCACCTGATAGGCGATGTCCCCGTATTTCGGATGCTTCGCCCGGAAGGCCGTCGCATATCCCTTGGGCGTCTTCCAGGGATCGTCGCCGTTGTACTTGAGCGCCTCGGTCCACTGCGTGGCACCGAAGATGTAGTCCGCGTTCGATTTCAAGTTCTCGCGGAATTCCGGCGAGGACGGCCCGACCGAAAAGCCCATCGCCTTCGGCGAGACGCCGAGGTCCTTCGCCTGTTTCACGATGAGAAGCGAATCCTGGAGGTGACCAGCTCCGAGCACGATGTCGGGGTTCTTGCCCTTGATGTTCGTCAGCAACGCGCTCACGTCCTGTGTCCCCGTCGGGTAGAGCTCCTGGTAGACGACCTGAAGGCCCTTCTCTCTCGCGTAGTCCGCCGCGCCGCTCGCAACCTCCTTCGAGAAGGGCTCGTTCTCACCGAGCACCGCCACGGTCTTGACGCTCTTGTCCTTCGACATGACGAGGTCGATGAGGCCCTTGAGGTAGAGCTTGGCGGGGGAGAGCACCGCGAACGTGTACTTGTAGCCCTTGCTGAAGATCGACTCGGCCGAGCCGTTCGCCTCGATCATCGGGATCTTGTACTTCTCGCAGATCGGCGCGGCCGTGCCCGACGGCGCCGATCCGTAAGGGCCTAGGATGAACGTGACCTTGTCCTCGTTGATCAGCTTCTCGATGAGCTGGGCCGTGCTCTCGGACTTGGACTCGTCGTCGTAGTACTTCACGGCAAGCTTGTACTTCTTGCCGCCGACGTTGATGCCGCCCTGGGCGTTGAGCGTGTCGACGGCGAAGTTGTAACCATCTCGGGTGTACTCGCCTTCCTTGGCGGTCTTCCCGGTGAGGGAAACGGCGGCTCCGAACAAGATCGTGTCCTCGGCGAGCGCGGGGAACGCCCCGAGGACGAGTGCGAAAGCGAGCAGAGCGACCGGCGCGGTACGCTTCATGGGATGCCTCCTGTGACCGTGATCCGCAATGTGTGCGGGGACTATAACCGAGGCGCTAGGGCGCGGGGGAGAAGGCATGAGTGATTTCGACCGGTTCGTGGGGGTGTGGGAGCTGGAAGAGATTGAAGATTTCTTAGAAGGTAAGAGGGGACCGGCGCCGGGGTTCGAGAGACCTTTAGGGCTGTTGATCTACCTCGCGGCAGGCTTCATGTCGGTGAATTTCGCGGGCTCGTCGCGGGACCCCTTTCTGAGAGAATTCTCTCCGACGCTCGCCGAGCTCGCGGCGGCGAGCGCGACTTATGGCGGGTATGCGGGCCGGTGGGAGCTGGAGAAGGACGCCCCCGTCGTCGTGCATTTGCCGGAAGTCTCGTTCGTGCCGAACCGTGTGGGCGCGCGCGTGCGCCGCTCTTACTCATTCTCAGAAAATCTTCTTCTCCTCCGTCCCATCGCTCTCTCGCCGGGCGAGACGGCTCCGGATCGTGTCCTCCGCTGGCGGCGGCGGCCTTGAACGAAGCGCCTCAGCGCGAGGCGGCGGGCGACCTCGTCGAGATCGTCTCGAGAAAGCGTCAGAGGCCGAGGTACGCCTGGCGGACGTTGTCGTTTGCGAGGAGGGCGGCGCCCGTGCCGCTGAGGACGATGCGCCCGTTCTCGAGCACGTACGCGCGATCCGCGATGGAGAGTGTCTTGAAGACGTTCTGCTCGACGAGGAGAACCGTCACACCCGCGTCGTGCACGTCCTGAATGACCCTGAAGATGTCTGCGACGAGGATCGGGGAGAGGCCGAGGGACGGCTCGTCCAGCATGAGGAGGCGCGGCTTCCCCATGAGCCCGCGGCCGATCGCGCACATTTGCTGCTCGCCGCCCGAGAGCGTTCCGGCCTGCTGCTTCTCGCGCTCCTTGAGCCGCGGGAAGATCGTGAACACCTTCTCGAGCATCTCCGGGCGCGTCTTCTTCGCCTCGGGCGTCAGCGCGCCGAGCAGGAGGTTCTCCTTCACGGTCATCTCCGGGAACAGCCGGCGCGCCTCGGGCACGTGGGCGATGCCGAGGCTGACCATGTCGTGCGGCGCCCGCGTGTGGATCGGGGCCCCCTCGTAGTAGACGCCCCCTTTTTGCGGCTTGAGAAGGCTGGAGATCGTCGCGAGCGTCGTGCTCTTGCCGGAGCCATTGGCGCCGATCAGGGCCACGATCTCGCCCTTCTTCACCTCGAAGGACACGTCCCAGAGGACCTGCACGTCGCCGTACGCGACGTCGATGCCGTCGATCCTAAGCATGGGCGGCCCCGAGATAGGCCTCGACGACCTGGGGGTTGTTGGCGACCTCCTGCGGCGTGCCCTCGGCGATCTTCTCGCCGTAGTTGATGCAGATCAGGCGGTGCGAGATCGCCATGATGACGCGCATGTTGTGCTCGATGATGAGGATCGTGATGCCGGTCTCATGGATCTTCTTCACGATCGCGTTCGTCTTCTCGACCTCGGTCGGGTTCAGACCGGCGAAGTTCTCGTCCAGGAGGAGGACTTCGGGCTTGGTCGCGAGCGCCCGGGCCATCTCGAGGCGCTTCCTCATGCCGAGCGGAAGGCTGCCGGCGGGCACGTCACGCCACGCGTCCATCTCGGTGAAGGTCGTGGCCTCGAGCGCGGTCTTCCGCGCCTCCTCGCGATGATTGGTCCGCGAGAAGGCCGAGACCATCACGTTGTCCAGGACGGACAGTCGCGCGAGCGGCTTGACGACCTGGAACGTCCGGGCCAGGCCGAGGCGGCAGACGGTGTGCGGCTTCAGGCCGTCGATCTTTTTCCCCTTGAAGAAAATCGTGCCGCCGGTCGGCGGGTAGAAACCGTTGATCAGGTTGAAAATCGTCGTTTTCCCGGCGCCGTTCGGCCCGATGAGGCCGAGGATCTCTCCCTTGTTCAGGGAGAAGGTCATGTGTCCGACTGCCTGGAGGCCGCCGAAACGCTTCGTGACGTCCTTCAGCTCGAGGAGTGCCGTCATGCCGCGGCCTCGGCTCCCTGCAACCGGCGCTTGCGTGCCCAGCGGTCCGTCAAAGTGCCGACGATCCCGTTCGGGAAATAGATGATGATCGCGATGATCAGGACGCCGAAGAAGAGGAGGTGTCCTGATCCCACCCAGACGCGGAAGATCTCGGAGACCAGGATGAAGAGGATCGCGCCGACGGCCGGCCCCCACTTCGTCGCCGCCCCGCCGAGCATCGTGACGAGGATCATCATGATCGAGATGTCCGGGATCGAGAAGACAATGCCCGGGTCGATGAACCCCATGTAGTTCATGTAGAAGGCGCCTGCGGCTCCGGTGAAGAAGGCGCTGATCAGGAGCGAGAGCAGCTTGTACTTCGTCGTGTCGATTCCGAGCGATTCGGCGCAGTCCTGGTCCTCGCGGATGGCGAGGAAGTAGTAGCCCGGCTTGCTGCGCATCACCCACCGGATCACCCCGAGATTGACCGCGGCCAGGGCGAAGACGATGTAGTAGTAGTACGTCTTCTGCGTGAACGCCGGGATGAAGAGGATCCCCTCGGCTCCGTTTGTGAGCCGATTCCAGTTGACCGCCACGAGACGCAGGACCTCGGAGAGCGCCAGGACGGAGAGCGAGAAATACGATCCCCTCAGGCGGAAGCAAACCCAGCCGATGAATGCCGCCACGACGGCCGCGGCGAGACCGCCGAGGAGGAGGCCCCACCAGGCGGTCGAGGGCGACTGGCCGGACTTCACCATGATGCCCGTGGTGTAGGCCCCGACGCCGAAGAAGGCGGCGTGACCGTAGGAAATCTGCCCCGTGTAGCCGCCGAGCAGGTTCCAGCTCTGCCCGAGAACGATCCACAGGAGCGAAAGGATGAACATGTGGAGGAGGTACGGGCTCTGCGTCAGCAGCGGGATCAGGAGGACAGCGGCGACCGGGAGAAGGCCAATGAGACTCTTCCTCGACATGTCTCGCCCTTTAGGCCCGCCCCCGGCCGAGCAGGCCCCGGGGCATGAAGATCAGGACGAGGACGAAGATGATGAAACCGAAAGCGTCCTTGTACCCGAGCGAGATGTAGACGGAGCCGAGCGATTCCGCGAGCCCCAGCACGAGGCCTCCCAGAACGGCGCCCGGGATGTCTCCGAGGCCGCCGAGGATGGTGATGACGAACGCCTTGTTCGTGAACGGGCCGCCGATCTGCGGGTAGAGGTAGTAGACCGGGTCGAGGAGCGCGCCCGCGGCGCCGACGAGCGCGGCGCCGAGCCCGAACGTGATGTAGGTGATGCGCTTCGTGTTGATCCCCATCAGAGCGGCGGCACGCTTGTCCTGGGCGGTGGCGCGGATCATCCGCCCGGTGTCGGTCTTCGCCAGGAAGAGGAAGAGCGAGGCGCCCAGGACTCCCGCGATGCCGAAGGCGAGGAGAAACGGATAGCTGAAGGAGAGCGAGATCGTCTGTCCGCCGAGCTTGAGGTCCCAGTAGATCGTCTTGCTGGCATAGGAGACCGGCACCGAGCGGTAATTCGCCGTGAAGAGGAGCAGCGCGAGATTCGAGAGGACGAGGCCGAGGCCGACCGTCAGCAGCACCTGGTTCTGGGGCAGGACCGTGTCGGCCTCCATCACCGGCGTGAGGAGGAACTTCTGGACCGACACGCCGAGGAGGAACATGAGCGGGAAGACGATCAAGAGCGAGACGTACGGATCGATCATCGCCAGCGTGAAGGCCCAGAACGTGATGTACATCGCCACCATCATCAGCTCGCCGTGCGCGAGGTTGATGATCTTCATGACCCCCATGATGAGAGACATCCCGAGGCCGATCAGCGAATAGAGCCCCCCGAGAAGGATCCCGGAGATGAGCACCTGGCCCAGGAGCTCGAGCTGTCCGGCGACCTGCGGCGACATCGCGGGTTTCTATTTCCGATCGCGCCAGTGCGGAGCGGGGAAAACGTACTTCGCGGATGCGCCCTCTTTCGGCCAGACGGTCTCGAACTTCCTGTTGATGACCTGGAGGACGAGCGTGTCCATCCTGTTCTGGTTCGTGAACTGTCCCCAGGAGACGAACTTGACCGGTCCGAAGGCGGTCATCATGTTCGTCTCGGCGAGCGCGGTCCTGATGTCGTCGGCGGTAAAGGACTTCGCTCGCTTCAGCGTGTCGGCGAGGACGTAGGCTGCCGCGTACGCCTCGACGCCGTGGTAGTCGGGCTCCTTGTCGAACTTCTTCTTGAAGTTGTCGAAGAACTCCTTGGCGCCGGGATACTTCACCTGGGGCGTCCAGAGCGTCGCCGACATGCAGTATTCGGACGCCTCGGCCGCGTTCTGCAGGAACTCCGGAAGCGTGTGACCCGCGCCGCCGCCGATGAAGGCCTGCGGATTGAGGTCGAGCTCCTTGGACTGGCGCATGAGGAGAGAGGCGTCCATCAGGTACGACACCATGTAGACGATGTCGGGCCGGAGCGACTTGACCTTCTGCAGGATCGGCTTGAAGTCGACGCCGCCGGCCTGGTAACCCTCGGAGAGAACGACGTTCACCCCGTGCGCGTCGCAATACTCCTTCATCGCTTTCGACGTGCTGGTTCCGAAGTCGGTGTTCTCGTAAAGGATCGCGATCGTCTTCGGCTTGGCGACGTTCTCGAAGAAGTTGAAGACACCCAGGTTGTAGAGGCTCGCGGGCGGGTTGAGCCGGTAGACGTTCTTCCACCCCTGCTGCGTGATCTTGTCCGCGGCGCCCGTCACGACGAGATACGGCACCTTGTACTTCTCGGCCACGCCGGCAACGGCGTAGCTGCACTGGCTCGAGTACTCGCCGACGACGATCGGGTACTTGTCGATCGTGATGAACTTTTCGACGATCGCGGTGGCCGTCTCAGGTTTGCCGCCGGAGTCCTGGATGTCCAGGGCCAGCTTCGTTCCCTTCACGCCGCCCTTCGCGTTGATCTCGTCCAAGGCCATCTCGTAGGCCTGCTTCTCCATCTCGCCGAACTTCGCTTCCGCGCCCGTCAGCGGAAGGGGCACGCCGACCTTGAAGGTCTTGCCCTGGGCGAGCAGGGGGGCGGCGGTGAGGCCTAAGGCAAGGAGCGTGAGGGTCACGAGCTGCATGGGGCGTGGTTTCGTCATGTTCGCCTCCGTTTCGGTCAGTCTAAACGTGTCCCGCCATATTTGGCCCCGCGCCCCGCACTTGCGATGATTCCGATGAACTAATCTCGCGGGAGGGGGCTTTCATGCTGGCCGACAAACGTATCGCGATCATCGGATCCGGAACCATGGGGCGAATCATCGCCTCCGGGCTGCTCAAGTCCGGGAAGGTCAAACCCGAGCAAGTGCGGGCCACGGCCCGGACTAAAGCGAGCGCCGAGAAGGTCGCCCGGGAACTCTCCGTGGCGTGCACCACGGCGAACGCCGAGGCGGCCGAGGGGGCCGACCTCGTGATCCTCTGCGTCAAGCCGAAGGACGTCGCGAAGGCCGCCGACAGCCTCCACGTTGGCGGCAACCGCCCGCTCGTCCTTTCGATCGCGGCCGGTATCAGCACGGCTTTCCTGGAAGGCCTCTTCGAGGCCGGGACGCCCGTGCTGAGGGCCATGCCGAACACGCCGTGCCTCATCGGAAAGGGCATGACGGTTCTCGCGAAGGGGAATCACGCCACCGACGATCACATCGCGCTCGCCACGGAAGTCTTTGCTCCCCTGGGCCGTGTCCTCGAGCTGGAGGAGAAGCACATGGACACCGTGACGGGCCTTTCGGCGAGCGGCCCGGCCTTCATCTACATCATCATCGAGGCGCTCGCGGACGGCGGAGTCATGCGCGGGCTGCCACGAAACGTCGCGACGACTCTCGTCGCACAGATGACGCTCGGCGCGGCGGAGATGGTTCTGACCACGGGCCGTCATCCCGCGGCGCTCAAGGACGACGTGACGACGCCGGCCGGGTGCACGATCGCCGGCATCCTCGCGCTCGAGGACGGGCGCATCCGGTCGGTGCTGGCGCGAGGGGTCGAAACGGCGGCCCGGGTGGCCGGAGAGCTCGGAAAATAGCGAACTAGTCCGTCTCGACGGCGACGTCGCCCCATGACTTCGCAAGCTCGGCGCGGAGCGCCTCGGGCGCGGGGCCCTCGACGCGCATCACGAGCTCGCGTTTTCCCGCCGGGACCTTCGACGTGGACGTCAGAATCGAGAAAATCGTTCCGCCTTGCGCGCGTACGGTATCCGCGACTTCACGGATACTGCCGGCGCGGTCCGGGATCACGAGGTTCACACGGGTGCGCTTTTTCGAGGCGCCCGTGATGTCGACGAGCGCGCGGAAGACATCGCCCTCGGTCAGGATTCCGACGAGATTTCCCTTGCCGTCCAGGACGGGCAGACCCTCCACGCGCTTTTCGAGCATGATCGCCGCTGCTCGCTCGATCGGGGTCTCGGGGGTGACCGTCCAGGGTTTCTTCGTCATGACGTCAACGATCTTCAGCTTGTCGAGGACCGCGTGAAGCTCCCAGATGTCGAGCGTCGTGGCCCGGGAGGGTGAGACGTCCTTCAGGTCCCGATCGGACACGATCCCGACGAGCTTTCCGTTCTCATTGATGATCGGGATCCGGCGGATCCGCTTTTCCTTCATGAGGTGAATCGCGGTCGAGATCGAGTCGGACGGCTGAAGCGTGAGGACCTTTGGGGACATCCACTTCGAGACGCGCATGGCGAACCTCCGTTGGCTCGGAATTCAACAGGGAATGCCCGGGCGGAGCGATGATTCCCCTGAATCAGGCGCCGGGTTTCACGGGGTTCACGATCTCGACGCCGAGAAGCTCGGGGCCGAGCCCGAGAACCGCATCGAGCTCTCCGGCGGGAACCGGCCGACCGAACAGGAAGCCCTGAACGTTCGCGCATCCCAGGCCCGCGAGAAGGGCTGCCTGCTCCTCCGTCTCCACGCCCTCGGCCGTCACGTCAAGGCCGAGATTGCCCGCGATCGAGATGATCGTCGCGACGATGGCCTTGTCCTTCTCGTCATGGGCCATGCCGGCCACGAAGGACTGGTCTATCTTCAGGCGCCGAATGGGAAAGTGCTTGAGGTAGTTCAGCGACGAATGGCCGGTTCCGAAGTCGTCCATCGAGATCTGGACGCCGAAGTCGGTCAGCTCGGTGAGGATCCGGCCCGAGTGCGTCACGTCCCGCATGGCGATGCTCTCCGTAATCTCGAGCTCCAGGGAGGCGGGGGGCAGGCCTGTCTCCTCGACGACGCGCCGCACGGCGGCGGCGAAGTTGCGCTGCTGAAACTGGCGTGCCGAGACGTTTACGGACACGCGGAGGTTCGAGGCGCCGCGGGCCTGCCAACGGCAGGCCTGCTCGCAGGCGCGGCGGAGGACCCAGTCGCCCAATCGAGCGATGAGGCCGACTTCCTCGGCGAGGGGGATGAACTCGCGCGGTGGGAGGACGCCCTTCTCCGGATGCCTCCAGCGGATAAGAGCCTCGACGCCGATGGGGAGGCGCGTGGCGAGGCGGAGGATCGGCTGGTAGTGAAGCACGAACTCGCCGCGGGGCAGGGCCCGCCTTAGCCCGCTTTCCATTGCCGCGCGTTCCTGCGACTGCTCCTGCATCCGCCGCGTGAAGAACTGGTAGCTGTTGCGGCCCGACTCCTTCGCGCGATACATCGCGGTGTCCACGTTCGCCACGAGCATCTCGGCGTCTTCGCCATCTCCGGGGTAGAGGCCGATTCCGATGGAAGCCTCGACGAACAGCTCCCGGGCTTGGATCACGAACGGTTCCGAAACAACCTGGAGAATCTTCCGCGCCATCGTGGCCGCGTCGGCTTCCTGCTCGATGCCGTTCAAGAGAAGCAGGAATTCATCCCCGCCCACGCGCGCCACGGTGTCGTCCGGCCGGATGCAGCACCGGAGGCGGTCGGCGGCTTTCACGAGAAGCTCGTCTCCGGCGGAGTGACCGAGCGTGTCGTTGACGCGCTTGAAATGGTCGAGATCGAGAAACATGACCGCGAGCGAGTGGTGCCGCCGCTGCGCATGCAGGATGGCGAGCGTGAGCCGGTCGTTGAAGAGGACGCGGTTCGGCAAGTCGGTGAGCGCGTCGTGATTCGCCTGGTGCCAGCGCTGCTGCTCGGCGCGCTTGCGGTCGGTGATGTCGATGAGGCTTCCTTCCATCACGGCCTCGCCGCCTGCCTCGGGCTCGAGAAGGGTTTCGTTTGCGAGCACCCACACGGCCGCGCCATCCCGGCGCTTCAGGCAGAGCTCGAAATTGACGAGAACCCTCTGGTGCGCCAAGCGAGCGAGGAACGACTCCCGGTCGGAGGGCTCGGCGTAGAGCTCGAGCGCGGAGACTTTCAGGACGTCGTCGCGGGAGGGATAGCCGAGGATTCGGGCGAAGGCCGAGTTGCAGTCGAGGATACGGCCGTCCAGTGTCGTCCGGAAAAGGCCGGCGAGGTTCCGCTCGAAGAGGAGCCGGTAGCGGCGCTCGGAAGACCGCATGGCCTCGTCGCGGCGGTGCAGGAGGCGCGCGATCAGGGCCGACGCCGACACCGACAGGGCCACCAGGAGGACCGTCATCACGAGGACCGCGGCGATCAGCCGGCTGCGGACCCAACGGGTGGCCTGGCCGATGGTCGCCGAAAACGCGTCCTCGAGGATGGTGGCGCGCTCGTTGAGCCGGACGATGTCCCTGGCAAAAACTCGGTGAACCTCCGGCGGGAGAGGCGTCGGGGTAACGTGCATTCGCGCCCCAAGATCGATCATCTCGTCGACGAGCAGGTCGCCACGTTCCCAGATCGCGATGGCGCGGGCAAAGACGGCCACGTGCCGGTAGCGCATGAAGAGCTCGGTCATCATCTCCGCGTCGGACTCGCTGTTTCGGCCTTCGACGATGCCCAGCCGGGCGCGTTGCATGTCCGGCTGGGGCTGCTGCAGGGCCAGGCGGGCCTTCCGGTCGCCGAGCGTCACGCCGAGCCGGCCCAGGAAGCGCCGGTAGTCGGATTCGTCGCCGCTGTCGAGGTAGCGGGAGAGCGCGAGCGTGGCGTCCTTCTGACCCTTCGACCACTGAGACTCGGCACTCACGAAACCCTGGAGGCCGGCCAAACCGTTCAGACCGGAGGCGCCGAGCACGACGAGGGTGACGATCACGATCAGGAACAGAGCAACGAGGATCGCGATCCAGCGGGCAACCGGAAGCGGCGCTTCGACGACGGGAATCGGCCCCGAAAGTCTCCGGAACGTGCTTGCCCTCTCCGAGTTCGTCACACGCAATTATAGGGGTCGTGACGCCGCGGGTGCCTCGGCGATATTGAGACCCATCGTGCCAAGGAGGCGGCTCTCGTATCGCGCCCCCTCGAGGCCCGCCTCACGCATGAGCGCCTGGACGCCTCGCTGCGCCGGATACCGCTCGAGCGATTCGGGGATGTAAAGGTAGGTCTCGGGATCTCCGTGGAAGGCCCATCCCATGAGAGGCATCACCGTCCGGAGAAAGGCTCGATAGAGCGCGCCCGCCACCCGGCCGTCGGGCTTGCCGAAGTCAAGGATGACGACACGTCCTTCGGGCGCGAGGACGCGACGCATCTCGCGCAGGGCGGCGAGCGGATCGGCGACGTTCCGAAGGCCGTAGCCTACCGTCACGGCGTCGAAGACTCCGCCCTGAAACGGAAGTCGGAGCGCATCGCCTTGCGCGAATGCGCTCCGGCTCCGCGCAAGGACCCGGCGGCGAGTCGCGACACCGAGCATGGGCAGCGTGAAGTCCAGGCCCGCGACGCTCGAGCCGGGTACCGCCCTCGCCTCGGCGAGGAACGAGAGGTCCCCGGTGCCGCAGCACAGGTCAAGAATGCGTGCCGGGCCCGCGCGTCCCGCCAGGGCGAGCCGGACGGTGTCCTTCTTCCAGCGCCGGTGGAGCCCGAAGCTCATGACGTCGTTCACGACGTCGTAGCGCGCGGCGAGGCGCGAGAACATGGCGCGCACCTTTGGAGCGCGCTGGTCGTCGTACGAGAGATACTTGTTCGCCACGGGGCGATTGTAGGTGGAGCGGTTTCTTTTCGACGGTCCGGCACGCGCGTCGCGCACACTCGTCCTCGCACACGGAGCGGGAGCGCCGATGGATTCCGCCTTCATGGATACGATCGCGAGAGGCGTCGCGTCCGCCGGTTTCCGTATCGCACGCTTCGAGTTTCCCTACATGCGAGCTCGCCGCGAGCACGGAAAGGGGCGCGCGAGATCCGTTCGGTGGAAGAGAGGAGGTCTCACGCACCTCACTCTCGAACGCTCTTCGCGTCGTCTTTCTCGAGGATGGAGACCATTCCTTCAAGCCGCGCGTCTCGTCCGGGCGCACGGAAGCTCAGAACCTCGCGGAGGCCGTTGCCCGAATCGTGGCGTTTCTCGAGGAGAGATGCCGCCCGTTCTCACGGGATTGAGCGCTTCCCTTGCTCCTCGGGCCTGTCGTGCCGGTTCGCGGATGTTACGCGGGTCTCGCCAATCCTCATGACCCACGCCCGGCCGTCGGAGAATCCCGCGCGGCTCGCTGCGGCGCGGAATCTGCCCGGAGGCTCGAAAGGGGGCTCGTCGGTGAGGACGATCGTGCCCCAGTGCATCGCGACGAGCGTCGCCGCACGCACGTCGCGGCCGAGAGAAACGGCCTCTTCGGGGTCGCAGTGCACGGGCCGCATGATCGAGGCGGGCTCGTAGGCGCCGATCGGCACGAGGCCGACGTCGAACGGGCCGATGCGCTCGCCGATCTCGCAGAAGACCGGGCCGTAGCCGGTGTCGCCCGCGAAGAAGATCTTGCGCGTCTGCGACACGATCGCCCACGAAGCCCAAAGCGTCTCGTTGCGGTCGAAGGGCGTGCGCCCGGAGAAGTGATTCGAGGGAAGCGCCGCGAGAACGAGGTCGTGGCCCACGCGGGTTTCCTCCCACCAGTGAAGTTCGCGGACGTCGCGATAGCCGCGATTCCGGAAGAAGCCGCCGAGCCCGATCGGCACCGCGGCGACGACGCGCTCCTTGCCGGGAAGCGCCTCGATCGTGCGGAGGTCGAGGTGGTCGTAGTGGTTGTGCGAGAGGACGACGACGTCGACGCGGGGCAGCTCCGCGAGCGGCAGACCAGGCGGCACGATGCGCTTCGGGCCGAATCCCGCCAGGGGGCCTGCCCAATCGGAAAGAAAGGGATCCGTGAGGACAGTCCGGCCGCCGGTCCGGAGGAGAAACGACGCGTGGCCCAGCCACGTGAGCGATTCCGGACCCGTGCGGACGAGAAGAGCCTTCGCTTCGGCGGTCGGCATGACGTGACCGGGCGGAACGGGCGGCGGGTGGCGGTCGCGGGCGCGCCGAAGAAAGAACGGCACGAATTCGGCGAGTCCGGCGGTCTGGGGAAGGCTTCCCTGGAGATTGCGGAACCGCACGCCGCGAGAGGATAGCGCCGGAGGCGCGGTAGCATCCCCGCGTGCCGCTCGCACTCGTGGGCTCGGCGATCGCGTCCGGGATCATGAACGCGCTCGCGGGTGGCGGGACTTTCTGTAGAATGAGACGCGACGTCAACGTCACGAAACAGGAGGGCACCATGATGAAACATCGTCTGTTGATCTCCGTGGTCACGATGGCTCTTGCCGGGACCGCGATCTGCCTCGCGGACGAGAAACCGAAGCCCGCCTCGAAGGCCGGCGCGCCGGCCGGCATGCCCAGCCAGGAAGAGATGACGAAGGCCTGGATGGCGGCCGGGACGCCCGGCGAGGCCCACAAGAAGCTGGAGCCGATGGTCGGCTCGTTCACCGTCGCGACGAAGATGTGGATGGATTCGGCGAAGCCCCCGGAAGAGAGCACCGGCACGGCGGAGAGCAAGTGGGCGCTCGGCGGCCGCTTCGTGGAGGAACGCGTGGAAGGCACGGCGATGGGCCAGCCCTTCACGGGCGTCGGCTACACCGGCTATGACAACTACAAGAAGAAATACGTCGGCACGTGGATGGACAGCATGGGAACCATGATCATGAACTCGGCCGGGGAGGCGGACGCCTCCGGGAAGAAGTTCACGTTCTGGTCCACGATCGACGACGTCATCATGAAGAAGGCCGCAAAGGTCAAGGGCGTGATGACGGTCGTGGACGACGACCACCACACCTACGAGATGTGGAGCCCCGCGCCCGACGGCAAGATGTTCAAGTCGCTGGAAGTCCAGTACACGCGGAAGAAGTAGCTCAGAGCCTCGTCAGCGCGTCGAGCGCCCTCTTCAGCGTCTGGCGGCGCCTGAAGAAGTCGGCCCACGGGTCGCGCTTCTTCAGGCGCTGGGCGAAGTTCCCGATCGTGAAATCCTTGGCCCGGATCGACGGCACGACTTCGCTCCACAGGAGCGGCGTCGAGACGGGCGCATGCTCCCGGCGCCTCACGGAATAAGGCGAGACGACGGTCTGCCCGAAGGCGTTGCGGAACGAGTCGAGGAAGACCCTGCCCTTGCGAGCCGCGATCCGCATCTCCATCGTGAGCTCCTTCGGCCAGGCGGCGGCGAGCCGCGTCCCCAGCTCCTTCGCGAACCACGTCACCTCGTCCGCCGTGGGGCCGCGCTGAATCGGGACGAAGACGTGGAGCCCCTTGCCGCCCGAGGTCTTCACGAAAGAGGTGAGATCGAGCGCATCGAGCGCCTGCTTCACCTTGAGCGCGGCGCCCACCGCGTCCGCGATCCGGCCGGAATCCGGATCGAGGTCGAAGCACACCCAATCGGGCCGGTCGAGATCGTCGGCCCGGCTGCCCCAGACGTGAACGGCGATGCACCCGAGGTTCGCGAGCGCGAGCTGTGTCTCCAGCTTTCCACCCACCACGGTGTTCGTGACTTTTCGGTCCTTGCCGTGCCGTACCGCCACGGTCGGCGTGTCTCTCGGCATCGAAGCGGGTTTCTCCTTCTGGTAGAAAGGCTGGCCGAGAAGGCCGTCGGGGCAGCGTTCGAGAGAGAGAGGGCGGTCCTTCACCCAGGGAGCGAGATTCGGGAATACTCCCGCGTAGAACGCGATGAGATCGGCCTTCGTGTAGCCCTCTTCGGGCCAGAAGATCTTGTTCGGATTCGAGACGGGGACGGGAAATTCAATCTTTTCTTCGCGCTCTTCGGACGTTCCTCTCCGAGGCTTCGAATGCCAGACCGCCGGATTCTCCTTCCGCGCGCGTTGGAGCTTTTTCGGGTTCGCGAGGAGCTTCTCGACTTCGCCAACGGGATCGCCCGTCGACGCCTTCTCGACGTCGCCGCCCTCGTCGATCGCGATCTCCGTCAGCAGCCGATTCGAGACGACGGAGCGCGGGTGGGTTTCCGCGATGTCCTCGTCGGAGACGAAGTCGTCGCGGTGCTTGATCAGGAGCCACGCGGGGCGCTTCTGTGAGCCCCAGCCCTTCGTGCGCACGAGGACCCACGACCCTTTTAGCTTCTCGCCCTGCAGCGCGAACTTGAGGTGACCCTTATCGAGAGCCGCGTCGACGTCGGACGACTCCGGAGCCCACGTGCCGCGGTCCCACACCATGACCGTCCCGCCGCCATACTCGCCCGCGGGGATGATCCCCTCGAACGCCGCGTACTCCAGCGGGTGATCCTCGACGTGGGTCGCCATGCGCTTGACCGTCGGGTCGAGGGACGGCCCCTTCGGGACGGCCCACGACAACAAGACGCCCTTCCACTCGAGCCGGAAGTCGTAGTGGAGCGCGGTCGCGCGGTGCTTCTGGATGACGTAGACGAGGGCCGCCCTTCGTTTTTTCGGCGCCTTCGCGCCCGCGGGCTCCTTCGTGACGTCGAAGCGACGCTTCCTGCGGTACTCCTCGAGCGGCATGCCCGCCACGATACGGGGCCGGGCGGCCGGACGCCAGATTCAGGCGGTCGCGATGCCCCTTTGCCAGCGGGCCTCCGGGCTCACGCGGGGCGGACATCGCCCCGCGGAGCCGCGCGGAGAGGGATTCAGTAGTAGAAGACCTGAACCTGAACCGTGTACTCGTTCGTCGTCGCCGTCTTCGGGTCGTTCGGAAATTCCTTGCGCCCGAAGCCGGCCTTGATATTGAAGTTCGAGCTATAGGGATACCAGCCGAAGCCCGCCTGGTAGAAGGTCTTGTTGAGGGCCGTGTTCACGCTGTCGGCGTACTTCTGCTGCTCGTACCGTATGAACGGCATGACCTTGGGCGAACCGATGAAGAATCCCGCTTCCGCGTAGAGGTCGTCCTGCTTGTAGAGCGCCGAGGACTTCGTGGCCGCCGGGGCATCCAGGCCGAAGGTCGCGCCGCCGTCGTAGTGGATGTAGTCGGTCTGTGCCGTGATGCCGTTGCCCTTTCCGACGGGATAGTCGAAGAAGACGTCGCCCGCGTAGGCCGAGTAGTCGCTCTGGGTGTCGTAGCCGGCGCCGATCGCGAGGATCTTCTTCTTGCCGAAGTACGTCCCCGGGTAGAACTGCACCTTCTCGACGTCGAACACGTCGTACTGGAGGCGGCCGCTGTACCGGAACGCGTTCTTCACGCCGGGAGCGCGGAACCCGGAATAGGCGCCCGCGCGGTACTCGAGGTGGTCGTCCGCGAGGTAGCCCTTCGCCTGGAACCCCGTGTCCCGGCCGACCGAGGACTGCGTCGAGGCGCTCTCCTGGAAGGACCACGTGCCGTAGTCCATCGTGATGAGGTTCACGGCGCTCGTGTTGCAGTTGCGGCAGAGCGGAATGAGGATGAGGCCGCCCTGAAGCCGGAACTCGTTCGCGATCGCCCACTCCATGTAGGCGTCCTGAATGACGAAGCCCGTGGCCGGCGCCTTCACACCGGTCGTGCCGCTCGTCAGGGTCTGCGTCGACTTGCCGAGGTTCGGGTTGTCGGTCATGAAGAAGAACGTGACGTCCTTCGCGACCTGCCCGCCGAGGAAGAACCTGGCTCGGCGCAGGAACAGGTTCTGCTGGAACCCGGCCGTGTCCCCCACGGCATTGGACTGACCGCTCCAGTCCGCCCAGCCCTGCAGCAGGATGCCGAGCCGGAAGTTCACATTGTCGTTGACCTTGACGATGGCCTGCGCGTTCGCGATTGCGGGCAGCAACGCGATGAGGAGTGCAACGAAGACGAGAGCGAGGCGACTCGGACGAATCCTTGAGCGCACACGATCCTCCTTCACGTCAGTACGCCGAAGAGCGGCACGACTGGAATATATCGATGTCGAAAGCGATGGACACTTCATGGATTCCGCGTCAACAGGAGTCTTCCGTCCTGGGGTGATGCATCGGTATTAACTCGGGCGCATTATTATTTCGCTTGACATCGGGCGGGAGTCTGAAAGACTCGCACCCAATCTTGTTTGACGTGAATTCAGGATATAGAGTCCGCTCCGTGCGATGGCGCAGCGGCGGCCCCGGCCTCACGTGAGGCAGGTTCCGCCCGTCCGGAAGTACCGAGCGTCCTCTTTATGCTGTGCGTTAACGCAGTACAAGTAACCGGAAGAAGGAGACTGTAAACCAGGGCATCCTCGTTTCTCAGGTCCTGTTTCTAGAGGCGTATTCGATCGAATTTCGAGAGAGTAAGGAGGAGGTTCTAAATGGCAAGTGCTGCTGGAACAACCCCTGGTGCTGCTGCCGTACCACATGGGGAAGTGGGCCTGAATCGCTGGTGGCGCGTAGTGGGCGGCCTCTTGATGAATCTGGCGCTGGGATCGCTTTACGCCTGGAGCGTCTTCGTCGCGCCCCTGGAGAAGGAGTTTGGCTGGAAGCGGGCGGACACCTCGAGCGTCTTCGCGTGGGCCGTCTTCGTGTTCGCCATCGCGTTCATCATCGCTGGGCGGCTGCAGGACAGGATCGGACCTTTCCCCATATCCCTGACGGGCTGCATCCTCTTGACCGCGGGCTTCCTGCTCTGCTCCTGGACCAGCAGCCTGACGTACTTGATCATCTGCTTCGGCGTCGTGGTCGGCATCGGTAACGGTTTCGGCTACGCCACGCCCATCCCTGTCATGGCGAAATGGTTCCCGGACAAGCGCGGCTTGGCCGTGGGCCTGGCCGTGGCCGGCTACGGTGGCGGCTCGGCCATCTTCGGGCCGATGGCAAGCCTCTGGCTCATTCCCGCTTACGGCTGGCGTACCACCTTCGTCGTCCTGGGGATCGTCTTCTTCCTCATGACCCTCGTCGGGGCGTTGCTGCTGAAGAATCCTCCGGTCGGGTACCAGGTGCCGGGCTGGGTGCCCGCCTCAAAACCCAAGGTCGTGGCGACGACTCACGAGTTCACGGCAGGCGAGACGTTGCGCACCCCTGCGTTCTATTTCATGTGGATCGCGTATGCGCTCGGCACCTTCGCGGGACTGATGGTCATCAGCCAGCTCGTTCCGTTCGCCAAGAGCATGAATATCCCGGGCGCAGCCCTGGCGGCGATCACACTCGTCATCGGCGCAGCGGGCAACGCCTCCGGCCGAATCCTTTCCGGCTGGATGTCCGACGGGCTCGGGCGCCTCAACGTCTTGCGCCTCATGATCGGCATCTCGGCGGTCTCCATGCCGATCCTCTACCTGACCGGCAGCAACGTGGCGATGCTCTACGTCATGGTCTTCATCGTCTACTGGTGCTATGGCACGCAGCTGTCGGTGAACGCCTCCACGACCTCCGACTTCTGGGGGACGAAGAACGCCGGCATCAACTATGGAATGCTCTTCACCGCCTGGGGCCTGGCGGGCCTCTTCGGTGGCAAGGTCGGTGGCAAGCTCTACGACATCAACAAGAACTACCAGGCCGCCTTCTACCTGGCTGGAGGCTTGGCCGTGGTCGCGCTCATCTTCGAGTTCCTGGCGCGGCGGCCGACGCCGCCGTCGGCGGCGAACGCGTAGAGGGGCGGCCGCACGTCGTGACACCGATCGCTTTTCGATAACTGACAGGAGAAGAGAGATGGCTGACAGAACGTTTCCGAAGCACAAGGTCCTGCCCTGGCCGGCGGTCCCGATCCCGACACCCGACGAGGTCTACGCGGGCCTCACGGACCAGGCCAAGGAATACCCCCTTTCGCTCGAGAAGCAGCTCAGGCAGAGCGAGAACTTCAAGAAACCCGAGAACCTGACGACGGTTCGGGTCCTCGACCTGAGCAAGGGGATGATCATCGGCAACTGGTGCTCCTCGATGCTCTCGGAGCTGGGCTCGGACACCATCAAGTGCGAGCCGCCCGACGGCGACCCGTTGCGGTGGCAGACGCCGTTCGGGCGCAAGGAGTACATGATCAAGGACGCCGAGACCGGCGAGCCGATCGGCCTCCACTTCCTCCACGAGATGAGGAACAAGCAGTCCATCACCCTCAATCTCGAGAAGCCGGAGGGCCGCGAGCTCCTCAAGAAGCTCGCCGTCCATGTCGACGTCCTGATCGAGAACTACGCGCCGGGGCAGTTCGACGCGTGGGGAATCGGCTATCGGCAACTGAAGGAGATCAACCCGCGGCTCGTCTACGCCTGGGTGGGGCAGAAAGGCCAGTGGGGGCCGTCCAAAGACAAGCCGGGCAACTTGGACCCAACCGCGCAGGCGTCCTGCGGATTCGTTCACGGCACGGGCCTCCCGAAGGAATTCGGCGGACGGCCCACCCGCTCGGCCATGTGGATGGCGGACCAGGTCGGCGGGACCTCGGCGGCTATCGGGATCCTCGCCGCGCTCCTTTATCGCGACAAGGTCTCGGGCAAAGGCCAGTTCATTGAAGCGACGGCCGCCGAGGCCATCATCCGGATCCTCGACTACAACTGGGGCTGGTACGGGTTCGACGGGAGCATCCGCCCCCGTTACGGGAACTGGGACCTGGCAATCAACATCTACGCCGTCAACCCCTGCAAGGACGGCTATTTCATGGTGGGCGGCGGGCACGATCGTCTCTGGTACCGGATCTGGCGGACGGTGGGGCAGACGCGTCCCGACCTCGAGGACGAGATTCTCGACGACAAGGCCCTCCGGGTCGTCACGGCGCGGCTCCCGCATTTGCGTCAGGTGAAGACCTACACGGTCCTCGCCGACTGGCAGAAGGACCATTCCCGGGCTGACGCCATGCACCAGCTCCTCGCCCAGCAGGTCGCGTCCGGCGGCGTCAACTACATCGACGAGGTCGCCGAAGACCCGCACTTCAAGTACCGCGGACACGTCGACGAGATCGACGACCGGCTTTACGGGAAAGTCCTCTACGGCACGTCGCCTTTGCTCGAGGACAAAGCTCCCGCGCGCCTGAAGTGGATCGGCCGGCCGCTTGGATACGACAACGAAGAGATCTACCTGAAGCTGCTGGGACTTGGGCCCGCAGAGGTTGCCGGGCTCAAGAAGCGCGGCGTGGTTTAGGTCAGAGGAGGCAGAAAAGATGGCCACACCCGATTTCGAAACCTACTGTCAGCAGCTCTTCGACCACAAGACGGCTTTCGGAAAGCCGGAGGCCTTGAAGGGTTATCGCGTTCTCTCCTGTACACAGTACATCCTCGGTCCTTCCTGCGCGGCCTACCTGGCCGAGCTGGGAGCCGAGGTCATCAAGATCGAG
>PLZI01000104.1 GCA_003152095.1 Acidobacteriota bacterium
GGTGGAGGCGGGGGGAGTCGAACCCCCGTCCGAAGCGCCCGAACGTCGAGATTCTCCACGCTCAGTCCGGACTTGTTTTTTTAGCCGCCGCGTCTTCAGGTCCGGACGACCGGGCGCGGCAGCGAACCTGAAACTCTCGGGACGCCTCTTCAGATGGCGAAGGCGGCCCCAGCCCGGATTTCGCGTCAAACGCCGAGGCGCCCCGGACGGGCTCCCCGGCGCCCGTCACGGCTAATTAGGCCGCGAGAGCGAGGTCGCTGGTGTTGGCAGCTAGTTGTTGGCCGTCGTTTTTACGAGCGAACGGCCGTGCTCGGCGTGCTCCTCGATCGCTGAATGCCCCGTCGAAACCGGGACGCCCCCAATCGTGACCAGGAAGAATAGCAGAACCCCGAGGGCGGCGGGCCAACGGCGGAATGGCCATAATCGCCGGGTGAGCCGTCGCGCGCCGTTTTCTCTGCCCACCGCCGCGGCCGTCTTGCTTCTCGCCGCCGGTGCCCTGCGCGCCGAGGATGTGACGGCGACCCTTTCCCGTCCCGACAGGCCCGCGGCGAGCCTTCGCGCGGAGGAACGCGACGGCAGGACGTTTCTCTCCGTGAACGACGCCGTCGCCGCGCTGGACGGCTCGATGACATTCGACGAGAAGACGCGCTCCTACGAGGTGAAGCTCAAGGGGCGGTCGGCCGTCTTCGGCGTCGACGCGGCTCTCGCGGTCGTGGACACGAAGCTCGTTTCCCTGGGCGCACCCGTGCGTGGCCAGGGCGCTCTCGCCTGGGCGGAGCCGGAGTTCTTCCAGAAGGTCGTCGGGCCGATGGCCGGTCTTCCCCTCATCTGGGACCGCGCGACGCGGACGCTTTCGGTGCGCCGGTCCGAGATCGCAGAGATCATGGTGGAGACGTCGGTGGCCGAGCTCGGCGAGACGACGAAGGTCGTTTTCCGATTCTCACAGAAGCCGTCCTACGCCGTCGAGACGACGGCCGATCAGGTCATCCTCCACGTGCCGGGCGCGCGCCTCGTCGCGCCGTCGCCGGAGAAGCTCCTCGACTCGCCGCGCGTCGCGCGACTTCTCATACGCGGCGGCGACATCACGATCGTTTTCCGGGAGAAGGGGCTCGTCCCGAACGTCTACGCGGTTGGCGCGCCGCCGCGCCTCGTGGTGGACGTGGCGAAGGGCGCCGCCCCTCCTCCGCCCGGCGCGCGCCCCCCCGTCCTTACGCCGGGGACGCCTTCCTCGAAGGTGAAGACCGTCGTCCTCGACCCGGGACACGGCGGCGTCGAGGAGGGGGCGAAGGGCCCCGGCGGCCTTCTCGAGAAGGACGCGACGCTCGCGTTCGTGAAGACGGTCCAGGAGGTCCTCGCGCGGCGCGGCTACCGCGTCGTCACGACACGCAGCTCCGATGCCACGGTCGGCCTCGAGGACCGCGCCGCGCAGGCGAACGCGGCGAAGGCCGACGTCTTTCTCTCCATCCACTGCAACGCCTCGCGCTCGGCCACTGCGCATGGAACCGAGGTGTACTACCTGTCCCTCGACGCGTCGGACCGCGCGGCGGCGCTTCTCGCCGAGAGCGAGAACGCGGCGCCCGCCTCGACGCCTAACACGGCCGAGAAGAACGCGGCCGTCCGCGATCTCGACCTCATTCTCTGGGACCTCGCGCAGAACCAGCACCTCTCGGCCTCCGCGCGGCTTGCGGAAATCGTGCAGGCCGACTTCAACCGGCTGCTCGGCATCACGACGCGCGGCGTGAAGCAGGCGCCGTTTCGCGTCCTCATCGGCGTCAACGCCCCGGCGGTGCTCGTGGAAGTCGCCTTCATCACGAATCCGGAAGAGGAGACGAAGATCGGGTCGGGCGAATTCCGGCGTCAGGCGGCCGAGACGCTCGCGGGAAGCCTCGACACGTATTTCCGAACGGCGGATTCCGTGGCCCCCGTGCCGTACGCACCGAAAACACCGGGCAAGAGCTGAAGGCGCCGCCGTCCCATGCCGCGCCGTTTTGCTCTCGCGCTCCTCGCGCTGCTCCTCCTGCTTCTCGGAGCCCTCCTCGCGGGGCGCCGGCTGAGGGCTCCGGCTCCGGCCGCTTCCGCCGTGCCCACGCTTCGCCCGACGGCCGTGATTCCCCCGACGCCGATTCCCGCCCGGCGGGTCTCGATGTATTTCGAGTCGCCCGCCGACGATCGGCTCCATCCGGAGGCGCGCGACATCCCCGCGGCGCTCGACGACGTGGCCTTCCTCAGGTCCATCGCCGCGGCCGTGATGGACGGGCCGCGCCGGCCAGAGCTCGTAAAGCCGTTTCCGGAGGGCTGGTCCGTGCGCGGCGCGTACCTCCTGCGCGAGGGCATCGCGGTCATCGACCTGTCGCCGCCACCTCTTTCCGCGCCGCGCGAGCCCGGAACGCCCGTGGGGCCGCGCTGGCAGGCGGGCTCCCACGAGGAGGACACGGCGATTCAGGCGCTTGCCGTCACGCTCGCGAAGAACCTGCCCGCGGTGACGCGCGTGGTAATCCTCGTGGCGGGCGACGCGGCGGAGACGCTGGGCGGCCACGCGGATCTCACACATCCGATCGCGCCCGATCTCAGGCGGGCCGCCGAGGAGCCGGCGCTTGAGGCGCCTCCTGCAACTCCGTCGCCCACCGCCATGCCGTTGCTTTCGCCATCGCCTTCCCCTTCGCTCTCCCCTTCCTTCGTGCCTTCCGCGGCGCCGCCGGCGCGGCCGGTTCCGCCCCGGCGCGCGCCGGCCGACCGCGCATGAGCGACCCGCGGCCGATCGGCCTCTTCGACTCCGGAGTTGGTGGCCTCACGGTGCTCGACGCCGTGGCGCGGCGGATGCCTTTCGAGGACCTCCTCTATCTCGGCGACACGGCGCGCTTGCCATACGGCACGAAGTCGCCCGAGACCGTGCGGCGCTACGCCCGCCGCGCCATCGGGTTCCTGCTTTCGCAGGGCGTCAAGGCGGTCGTCGTGGCGTGCAACACGGCATCGGCGCTCGCGCTCGACGCGATCGAGGAAATGTCGCCGGTTCCGGTCGTCGGCGTCGTCGCGCCCGGCGCCGAGGCGGCGGTCGCCGCGGCGCGGGCGTCGGACCGTGACGGGGTGCGCGGGAGTATCGCGGTTCTCGCGACGGAGGCTACGGTCGCGTCCGACGCGTACGGTCGGGCCGTCCGTGCGCTCGACCCGGGCCGGCGCGTCATGCACATGGCCTGCCCGCTTTTCGTTCCGCTCGCGGAGGAGGGGTGGACGGAAAACGAAGTGGCGCATGCCGCGGCGGCGCGCTACCTCGCGGACGTTCCCCGGTCCGGCGCGCGGGTGGTCGTCCTCGGGTGCACGCACTATCCGCTCCTCGCGCGCACGATCGCCGCGGCGCTCCCCACGGGCACGATTCTCGTGGACTCCGCCGAGACGGCGGCGCGGGCCGTCGAAGCGGCCCTCGCTCCCGCGTTGCGCCGGGGCGAAACCTCCTCTGGGAAGACGCGCCTCCTCGTGACGGACGCCTCCGACCGCCTGCGCCTCGTGGCGGGGCGGTTTCTCGGCCGTCCGGCCGCGGACCTGACGCTTGTCGACCTGCCGTGAACGCTCACTCGGATAGGCGACAATGCCGCCCGTGAAGAGCGCCCTGCGCGGCCCGCTTCGTCCCGATGGCCGAAGACCGCTCGACCTCCGGCCGGTGACGATCGTCTGCGACGCCGTGCCGCATGCGGAAGGTTCGTGCCTGATCACGCAGGGCCGCACGCAGGTCCTCGTGACCGCCTCGGTCGAGGCGAGGGTTCCGCCCTTCCTGCAGCGCACCGGCCTCGGATGGGTGACGGCCGAATACGGGATGCTGCCGCGGGCGACGCTCGAGAGGAGCCCCCGTGAAGCGGCGCGCGGCAAGCAGTCCGGGAGAACGGTGGAGATCCAGCGCCTCATCGGGCGAGCCCTGCGCGGCGTCGTGGACCGGTCGCGGCTGGCCGACCGGACGATCACGCTCGACTGCGACGTCCTCGTCGCCGACGCCGGGACACGTTGCGCCTCCGTGACGGGGGCGTACGTCGCGCTCGCGCTCGCCTGCGCCTCGCTCGCGAAGGCGCGCGAAATCCGCGCGAACCCGCTGCGCGAGGCCGTCGCCGCGATCTCCCTCGGCGTCATGGGAGGACGTGTCCTGCTCGATCTGGACTATTCCGAGGATTCGACGGCCGACGTGGACCTGAACGTGGTCGGCACGTCGAGCGGACGCTTCGTCGAGATCCAGGGCACCGCCGAGCGCGAGCCGTTCGACGAGGAGCAGCTCGGGCGGTTGCTCGCGGCCGCGCGCACGGGGCTCACCGCGCTCTTCGCGGCGCAGCGCGCCGCCCTCGAGGGACGCCTCCCCGAGGAATGGCGCGACACGTTGACGCCCGTCGCGCCGGCTCAGGTGTCCGCGAAGAAATCGCGGAGCGTCGCGGCGAGGCGCGGAGGATCCTCGAGAAGGGCGTAGTGCCCGATTCCGGAAAGCTCGACGAGCGCCGCGTCTCCACGCGTGTCCAAGATCGCGCGCAGCTCTTCGGCGGGCGCGAGCGGATCGCGCGCGCCCGTCACGACGAGGAGCGGCATCGAGGTCCCCTCGAGTCTTTCGGCGAGCGGCCTGGCTCCGAGGACGCCGTCCACCGACCGCTCGACCGCCAACATGACTTCCCTGCGCTCAGGCCCCGTCCGGGAGGCGAGCGTACGCGCGACGAAACCGGCGCGCCCGGGGCCATCCACGGCGAAGCCGTAGCCAGCCGCGTTCCGCAATGAACCTTCGGGCGCTCTCTCGATGACCGCCCGCCGCGACATCGCCATCCACTTGAGGCGGTCGATGAGGCCGTACGACGCCGACCCGAGCGGCGACACCAGCGCGAGAGCGCGGACGCGGCCCGGCGCGAGCGCCGCCATCTCGCCGGCCACGCGCCCGCCGAGCGAGTGGCCCGCGAGAAGAACAGGCTCGTCTCCAATCTCGCCCAGGACCCAACGCGCGAGCGCTTCGGGCTCGTAGCCCTTCTCCGGCCGCGGCCCGCGAGCCGATCCCGGAAGATCGAGCGCGCGCACGGCGAAGTCCTTCTTGAGGAGCTTCGCGGCCTCGGCCCAATCCTCGGACGAGCCGCCGAGGCCGTGCAGCAGGACGAGCGTCCCCTTCGACTTCTTCGCGGCCATGGCAGAATCCTACCGGACGGGGCGTGGCGCAGTGGTAGCGCACCTGCTTTGGGAGCAGGGGGTCGCCGGTTCGATCCCGGCCGCCCCGACCAATGTCTCGATCGAGAGACGCGGTTTTTTTTGGTTCTATTTTTCTCGCCGGGGTGTTTGCACTGAGGCGGTTCGTTTAGGCGCGGCCCGCCAGAAGATCCAGGGGCAGACGCGCCCCCGTCACCTCGCGAATCGCCGGACCCGTGACGGCGACGTTGTCGGAGATGACGCTCGCGACGCCCTGGCGCGCGAGGTGCGCGGCGAGCGCCGGGTCGTTCACCGTCCAGACATGGACGGCGAGGCCCTCGGCCTTCGCGCGCGAGAAGAGCGCGTCGGAGATGAGCGCGAGGTTCGGGCCGATCGCGGCGCAACCTTTCGGCAGATCGGGCCAGAGCCGGCCTTCGGGCCGGTGCGCCGTGCCGTCGAAGTTCAGGCAGGTCTGAATGCGAGGCTCGATCTCACGGATGCGGCGGAGCGCGTCCATCGAGAAGGAAAGCACGACGGCCTTTTCGAGGAGCGCGAGCTGCACGAGGAGCGCGGCGACCCGAAACTCGAGGAGGCCGGGCCGTTGCGCGGGGCCTGGCTTCAGCTCGACGAGGTAGCGTCCCGCGGGACCGTACCTCAGGAACACGTCGCGTAGCGTCGGCGCGAAGCCGCGGAACTCGCCGCGCACGATCGGGGTCTCACGGAGCTCGGGCATGGTGACGGTCGCGAGCGGAACCCGCCGGCTGCCGAGGACGAACTCGGCGTCGTGGTGCACGACGGCTTCGCCGTCCAGCGTGAGCCGCACGTCGAGCTCGAACGCATCGGCGCCGTCGGCTTCGGCGCGGTCGAAGCTGTCAAAGGTGTTCTCGAGCGCCTTCGTCGGAGAGCCGCGGTGCCCGACGACGCGCGTGACGGAGGCGTTGAAGAAGTTCATGCGAGCTGGATTATCCTCGCAGCACATGCTGCGACCCGCCCGCCCGCGGCCCGGGGGCGTTCCGCGCCTCTGGAGCGCGGTGAGGTCCCTGCCCGAGGGGCCCTTTCCCGTGCCCCTGTCGACGATCGACTGGCTCGTCTCGCGCGAGAACCCGGCGTCGCGCTACGTGGCGCTCCGCGACCTTCTCTCTCGCCCCCCGAAGGATCCTGATCTCCGCAAGGCGAAACAGGCGTTCGCGCGCGACCCGTTCGTACGCGAGACGCTGGCGTTCCTCCGCGCGCGGCTCGCCCCGAGCGCGGGAGCGGGGGCGCTCGAGCGCCGCTACGACGGCGCGGTGTGGCTCGCGCTCTTCCTGACGGAAACGGGCGGAGACGGCGCGCTGCCTCAGCTTCACCGCGCGGGGGACGTCCTGCTCGCGCGCTGGGAGAAGACGCTCGTCGCGATCGAGCGGCATGAGGACGCGGACTTCGACGCTTCGCTGTTTCGCGCAGCCCTTCGTGTCCTCGCCCGCGTCGGGTGGGCGCGCGACGCGCGCGTTCTTCAGGGCGCCGATGCCCTCGCGGCGAGCGCGCTCGCGGGTCACGGACGAACGGAAAAGGACCTCCTCTTCCTCGCGTCACTGCCCACCGAGGTCCGGAGCGAGCGCGTCACGCGGGCCATCTCTTTCCTCTCGGCGCGGCTCCTCGAGGTCGAGCTGCCCGCCGCGCTCGCCGCAGGGGCGAAGGAGGAGCTCCTCATGCCCGGGTTTCCCTGCGGCGACGAGACCGATCTCCTCGAGATGCTCTTCGCGCTCGCCGGGGTCCTGCCCGCCGAGCTCCGGCGCGATCCGGCTCTCTCCCGCGCCCTCGCCGAGCTCGCCGCGCGCGCCGACCATCGTGCGCGCTGGAAGCTCGAGCGGCCCCGGCCCGATCGGCTTCCGGCCGCCCTCGAGCGGACGGGCGAGCTCTCGCGTTGGGTCACGCTCCGCGCTCTCTCCGTCCTTCAGCACTTCCTGGGCCTCGAGGTTCCGCCGGGGCCTCCCGCCAGGAGGCGCCCGTGAGGCGCTTCTTTTCGTGCCTTCTCCTCGGGCCTCTTCTGCCGCTTCTTCAGGGTTGCGCCGCGGATCCCCTCGGCACGCCCCCGCGCGCGAAGACAAACGGCTACCGCGCGCGCATGACGCTCAAGAGCGATGGCGTCGAGAAGGCGGCGTTCGACATCGCCGTGCGTGGCCACCTGCGGCGCAAGGGGCCGAAGGACGGTCCGGCTCTCGTTCTCGACCTGGCTCTGCGGAAGGCCTTCCGGCTGGACCCGGCCACGACGACGGCCCGGGACGTCGAATTCTCCGAGGCGGTGGGCGAGCTTCCCGGTGGGATTCCGCTCGCTCCCGGATTCGACGAGAAAGCCGAGGCCGCGCGGCGAAACCTCAGCCTCTACCATAACGAAGGCGACGAGGTCTTCGCGGGCCATGCATGCGCTCTCTGGCGCTTCGACGACGATCCGGCCGTGACCGGCTCCCCGACGACGACGTACTGGGTGGCCGCGGACCTCGACGGCCTCGTCGTGCGCTACGACCGCGAAACGACCGACGAGAACGGAAAAACGCAAAAGTCCACCGTAAGCCTCACGAACGTGCAGGTGGGAGCGGACCCGCGCCTTTTCGTCGTTCCCGAGGGCTGGAAGCGCCTCGGCCCCTGACCTCCGCACCCCTCTTCATTCCGCCCCGTTCTTGCTGTTATCCTTCGCGATTCTGCGGCGCAAACGCGCCGCTTCCACGTCTTCTGCAAGGAGTGCGCGCCTGGACATGTTCACCCTGAAACTGACCCCCGGTCGCTTTGCGATGACCCTCGCCATGGGTCTCACCCTCGTCCTCGCCCAGCCCCTACTCGCGCAGACGGCGACACCGAAGGATCCGAAGTCGCCAGTTGCGGGCTTTGCGGACGGGCGCGGCCCGGCGGGCCCGGTGGGGCTCAAGATCGTCTCGCCGGGCGTGGACGAAGTCATTCCGGTTCCGGAAGCCGCGGCCGGACAGCCTCCCGCCAAGGGAGCACCCGTCACTCTCAAGGTGGAGCTTACGAACTTCGAGACTTTCGAGGACGCCGCCACGAAGACCGGGCAGCGTCTCGAGATTCTCGTCGACAACATCTCCGCGACGTTCCCGTGGCGCGACGCGACGAAGCCGTACACCTTCAAAAGCCTCCCGAAGGGCACGCACACGGTCCGCATCTTTCCGGTCCGGCCCTGGGGCGAGGCCATCAAGGAGCCGTCCGCGTTCGCGACGGTGACGTTCCACGTGGGCGACAAGGACGGCAAGAACACGGCCGAGCCGGGCACGCCGGTGCTCACGGTCGTCGCGCCGCGCGGCAAGGTGAAGGGCGAGATCGGCAAGGTCCTCCTCGACGTTCTCGTGTCGGGCTGTCCGGTCGCCGAGCAGACCGTGCCGGACTCGTGCCGCCTGCGTTACAAGCTCGACACGCTTCCCGAGGTCACACTCACGAAGGTCGAACCCGTGTGGCTCGAGAACCTCGCGCCGGGCCGCCACGCGTACGTCGTGGGCCTCACGCGTGAGCAGAAGGTCGTCCCGGGAGCGTTCGCGCTCTACCAGGGCTTCTTCGAAGTCGAGAGCGGGACGAACCCCGCGGCGCCGGCCGCGGCCCCGCCCGCGAAGGCCACCGGCCAGTAAACTTCCCGGCATGGCCCTCGTTTATGGCGGCGCGGGGACGCGTCCCTGCGCCGTCGACCCGCCGCTCATCCTCGCCCCCATGGCGGGGATCACGGACATGACCTACCGCCTCCTCCTGCGCCACATCGGGGGCTTGGGCCTCGTGACGATGGAGTTCATCTCGTCCGAGGGCCTCACGCGCGGGAACCGCAAGACCGAGCGGCTGCTGCGTTTCGACCCCGCCGAGCGCCCGCTTTCCGTCCAGATCTACGGGTCGGACGCCGAGAGGATGGAGATCGCCGCGGAACGCGTCGAAGAGATGGGTGTCGACGTCTGCGACATCAACATGGGGTGCCCCGCGAACAAGATTCTGAAGGGCTGCGCGGGCGCGGGCCTCATGCGCGATCTCGGAAAGGCGCGGGCGATCATCGCGGCCTGCCGCATGGCGCTCCCGACGACGCCTCTCACGGTGAAGTTCCGCCTGGGCGTGACGGACGAGACGGTGAACTACGTCGAGCTCGGCCGCATCTGCGAAGGCGAAGGAGTGGCCGCCGTCGCGNNGTCGTCGGGAACGGCGACGTCGCGACGCCCGAGGACGTTCTCGCGATGTTCTCTCAGACAGGCTGCGACGCCGTGATGTGCGGCCGCGCCACCATGAAGAACCCGTGGATTTTCAAGCAGGCCGCGGAGCTTCTCGCGGGACGGCCTTATCGCGAGGCGACGCTCGCCGAGCGGCGCGACGTGATCCTCGAGCACTTCCGTCTCATCGGGCGGGACGACGCGGACGCGCCGAAAGCGATGATCTCGAAGCTCCGCACGTTTACGGGCTGGTATACGCACGGCCTGCCGAACGGAAGCGAGCTGCGCCGCCGCATCGCGTCTCTCGAGAGCCCGCAGGCCTTTCTCGACGCCGTCGAGGGTTTCTTCGCGACCCACGCCGGCCGGGCGGCGGCGTGAGGCTCAGTACACCTTCGGCACGGCGTCTGGCGCGAGCGGGCTGACGTAGGGCTTGCCGGCGGTCGACTTCTGAAACTCGGCCTTCGCGGCGGCGACCGTCCGGGCATCGTTCAGGAGGTCGGTCACGGACGACGCGAGGACCTTCGCCGCGACGAGCATGCCTTTTTGCCCGAGCGCGTGTCCCGCGCAGGACGTCACGGCCCAGTGGTGCCACGGCTGCCCTGCGGCGCCCGTGGCGACCGCGAGCTCGGCGAGCGGCAGCGCCCCGCTCGTTTCGCCCACGTCGGACGAGGCCCCGGACCCGTGGCCGGGAGCATAGGGGAGAACGATGTCCGCGAGGCCGGTCTCGGGAACGCCGACCTCCTTCTGAATGCCGCGCGCGAGCGCGAGGTCGGCGGCGTCCCACGCGGGTGCGCCGACGCGAACGAGATGCTTCTGAAGGACCTTCGAGAGCTCGTCGTTGAAAAGCGGCTCGCGCGTCGAGGCGAGGAGATTCACCTTCGACGTGGTCTCCGTCGCGAGGCCCGCGCCCTCGGCCGCCTTGCGGATGCGAGACAGCATCTCGTTGACGCGCGCGATGGACTCGTCCCTCACGAACCACTGGACACGGGCGTAATCCGGGATGATGTTCGCCGCGAGGCCGCCATTCTTGATCGCGCGATGGAGGCGCGCCGTGGGGAGAACGTGCTCCCGCATGAGCGCGAGGGCATGATCGAAGAGCTCGACGGCGTCGAGCGCGCTCCGCCCGAGCCAGGGGTTCATGGCGGCATGCGCCGTCTTTCCGAAGAATTCCACGTCGACCGCGGCGATCGCGAGATAAGGCTTCGTGCACACGTAGTTCGCGTCCGCGGGGTGCCAGGCGAGGACGGCATCGGTACCCGCGAAGACGCCGTCCCTCAGCATGAAAGGCTTGCCGAGGAGCTGCTCCTCGGCCGGCGTGCCGAAGACGCGGATCGTGCCCGGGAGCTTCGCGGCGATGCGCTCGCGGTTCGCGGCGACGGCGGCCGCGACGGCCGCCGTGCCGAGGAGGTTGTGGCCGCATCCGTGGCCGGGCGCGCCGAGGACGAGCGGCGTCTTCTTCGACTGGCCACCGACCTGCGAGAGGCCAGGCAACGCGTCGTATTCGGCGAGGATCCCGACCACCGGTGCCCCGCTTCCGGCCGAGGCGACGAACGCCGTCGGCATTCCCGCGACGCCGCGCGTCACGGTGAAGCCTTCCTTCTGCAGGACGTCGGCGAGGAGCGCGGCCGACTTCGTCTCCTTGAGGGCCGTCTCGGAGAAGCCCCAGATCTTCTCGGAAACTTCGGTCCATTGAGGGGAGGTGGAGTCGAGCCAGGCGTCCGACGCCGCGGCCGCGGGCGGTGGATCTGNNTGTCGCTTGGGAAAGACAGCATACGATGGCCGCATGACGAAGCGCCCGAGCGCCTACGCGCTCCTCGCCCTCGCGGCCGTGCTCGCTGCCCGGGCGGCGCGGCCGCAGTCCGGCCGCCCCGCGGACGCCCAGAAGACACAGCTCGACGCGCCGGGAATCTCGATTCCCATCGACGTGCGCGAGCAGTACCTCGGGCGGACGGGCGGAAAGACAGCCGTGAAGTTCGTCCTCTCGATCAGCAAGGGAGACCTCCGGGGGGCGGGAAACGGGCAGCCGCGCGTGTACTCGTTCTTCCTCGTGGGCGACGTCGCGGACGAGCACGGCCAGGCCGTCGAGAGCTTTCGCGTTCCCGTGGACATCGACCTCTCGAGCACGGACGTGACGAACACCGCGAAGCCGATCGCGATCACGTTTCTCCGCGCTCTGCCGCCCGGGACGCTCAATCTCCAGTTCCGTCTGGAGGGCGTCGCGGGCAGGGCCATCGCGACCCGCGCGATCTCGCTCACGGTTCCTGCGATGTCGTCGGAATTCCGCGCCGAGGACGCGGGGAGCGACGCCGCGGGCCTTCCGAGCGCGGCGGCGGTCGTACTCGAGGCCGAGAACCGGCCGGTCGTCCCGTCGAACACAACGGGGTTCGTGAAGATCCTCGCGCCGGAGACGGAAGTGCCGGTCGGGCTCCTCAGGATCGAGTGCGAGGTGAAGGAGCCCGTGAAGCGGGTCGAGTTCTACCTCGAGGACAAGAAGATCCTCATCCGGAACCGGCCGCCCTACACCGTCGAGCTCGACCTCGGNNTGGGCCATCAACGAAAAGGACGCGCGCCTCGCCGTGCGGATCCTCGAGCTGCCGAAGCAGAAGTCCGCCGGCGAGACGGTGGAGCTGAAGGTCGCCCTGCAGTCCATTGCGGGCGGCGTCGCGAAAAACCTACAGCTCTGGCTCGACGACGCGATGGTGAAGGAGTGGACCGAGCCGCCGTTCACGGTCAGCGTGCCGGTCGCGAGGATCCAGAAGGCGACGCTCATGCGGGCGACCGCGACGGACGCGGAGGGAAAGGAATTCACCGACCTCAAGATTCTGAAGGGCGAGTCGCGCTTCATGTCGAAGGTCGAAGTGAACCTCGTCGAGCTTCCGGTCTCGGTCTTCGACGCGAACGGCCGCCTCGTGAAGGACCTCCCGCGCGAGGACTTCACCGTGCTCGAGGACGGCGTGAAACAGGACATCTCCAGCTTCGAGTTCGCCGAGTCGCTCCCCCTTTCGCTCGGCATCGTCATCGACGGATCGGGCTCGATGAAGGACGCGATGCCGCTCGTCCACCAGGCGGCCTCGGAGTTCGCCCAGAAGCTCGTCTCGACGGAAAAGGACCAGGGTTTCGTCATCGAGTTCCGCGAACGGCCCACGCTCCTCGCGTCCCTCACCCACAAATCCACGGACCTCGAGCGCGCCATCGCCGAGACGCGTGCCTCCGGAGGCACCGCGCTCTACGACGCCGTCGTCATGGCGCTCTACCAGTTCCGCGCGCTGCCCGGACGGAAAGCCATCGTCGTCCTGACCGACGGCGACGACAACCACTCGTGGACCGACTACGCGACGCTGCGCCGCTATGCGCGCGCGGCCGGCGTGCCGGTCTACTTCATCGGCTTGAACCTCTCGTTTCTCGACATGGGTATCAAGTCGAAAATGACCGAGCTCGCCGCGGACACGGGCGCCGAGTCGTTCTTCATCGGCAAGGCCTCGGCGCTGGCGGAGGTCTACCGGAAGATCGAGACGGAACTGCGCTCGCAGTACTTCCTGCGGTATCTGACGAATTCGGGAAAGGGCGAGAACCAGTTCCGCGCGATCGAGGTGAAGCTGAAGAATTCCAAGCTGCACGCCAAGACGATCCGCGGCTACTTCCCCTGACCGCCCGTAGGTTAGGATTCGGCGCATGACGACGCCGCGCAACTGGGCCCTTGTTCTCGGTGCCTCCTCCGGCTTCGGGGGAGCCGCTTCGCTTGCCTTCGCGCGCGCGGGCCGCAACGTCTTCGGCGTACACCTCGACCGCCGAGCGACGCAGCCGAACGTGGAGCGCATCACGCAGGAGATCGAGGCGGCTGGGAGGCGTCCCGTGTTCTTCAACATGAACGCGGCCGACGACGAGAAGAGGGCCGAGGCCCTCGCCGAGATGGCGAAGATCCTCGACGCGGAAGGCCGGAGAGCCGGCGTCGACGTCGTCATGCATTCGCTCGCCTTCGGCACCCTGAAGCCTTTCCTTGCCGCGGAGCAGGGCGAGCGGATCTCGAAGGCCCAGATGGACATGACGGTCGACGTCATGGCGCACTCGCTCGTCTACTGGACCCAGGATCTCGTCGCCGGCGGATTCGTGCCCGAGGGCGCACACGTCTTCGCGATGACGTCGGCGGGAGGCCACCGCATCTGGAAGTCTTACGGCGCCGTCTCGGCCGCGAAAGCCGCGCTCGAGAGCCACTGCCGACAGCTCGCCGTCGAGCTCGTTCCGCGGAAGATCGCCGTGAACGCCGTCCGCGCGGGCGTGACGGACACGCCGGCGCTCCGGAAGATTCCCGGAAACGCCGAGATGATCGAGCGCTGCCTCGCGATCCACCCCGCGGGCCGGCTGACGACCCCGGAAGACGTCGTGAATGTCCTCGTCGCCCTTTCGTGCCCCAAGACCGTGTGGCTCTCGGGAAACGTGCTCGGCGTCGACGGGACGGAAGACGTCATCGGCTGAGCGCGCGATGAAGCCGGATGCCGAGCGCCCACCCGTTCGCGCGACGATCTTTCTCGTCATGCTCGCCGCGGTCCTGCCCGGGGCCTCGTGCGAGGTCGTGAAACCATCGGTGAAGGCCTCCTCGGATGTCCCCTCGGCGGGGAAGTTTCCGCACGGCCTTCTGGGCCGCCTGCTCGAGAAGGCGGTCACGGACGGCCTCGTGGACTACGCGGCGGTCTCGATCGACGAGTCGCTCCTCGAGCAATACCTCGCCGAGGTCGCGCGCGTCTCGCCGGACTCGCACCCGCATCTCTTCCCGACCGAGCCAGACCGCCTCAGCTATTGGATCAACGCGCACAACGCCTGCGCTCTGCGCGGCGTCCTTCGCTTCAACCGGCCCGGGACCCTCCGGGACATCGCGCACCGCTTCGACTCGGACACCACGTACGTCGTGGGCGGAAGGAACGTGTCGCTCAACGCCATGAGCCTGATCGCCTACAGGCGCTTCGCGGACGCTCGCGTCCACTTCGCCCTCGTGAACGCTCGGCGGGGCGGGCCGCCGCTTGCGAAGGAGCCCTGGGAGGCGGCTGATCTCGACGCGCGGCTCGAGGCGGCGGCTCACGCGTTTCTGGCCGACCCTCACAACGTCGAATGGAAGCCTCCCGCGCTCAAGGTGGGTCTCTCGCGAATCCTTCTCGATTTCCGCGCGGATTTCGAGCGCGAGGTCCCGTCGACGGTGTCGGGTGACGCGCGCCTCGTCTCGTCGCTGAACCGTTTTCGCGCGCAGCGGGAAAAGGTCAACGCGACCGAGGCGTACCCGATTCCGTTCGACGAGCGGCTCAACGACGTGGCCAACCGGTAGCCGATGCGCTGTAAGCGGCGCGCAGCCCCCGCTCTCCTCGCGGCGCTCGCGCTCTCTTGCGGCCGCGCCACTCGTGACGCGACGCCCGCTGAGGCGACTCCGGCGGCGGCGCCTCTGCGCCTCAGCGCGCTGCCCCTCGCGCCCGGCCTCGTCCTTGCGCTCGACCCGAACCTGCCGGGCGTCGACGGCGGCGACGTGCCGGAATCGGCGCGCCGCGAGGTCGAGGTCCTCGAGCTCGGGAAAGAGGGGCTCAAGCTTCGCTGGTCCGGGCGCGTGCGCGTCGAGAAGCCGGAGTCCGCTCGCCGGCGCGAGGAGTGGGTGCGCGCGTGGACGAACGCGCCCAAGGGCGCGACGCCTATGGCCCCGCCGCCCGCGGCGTACGAGTCGCGGGAGGTCGGCGGCACACTCTCCTTCCCCGACTTCGCGACCGCCACCGAGTTTCTTCTCCCCGGCCTCTGGCCGGAAGGGATCGCGACGATCGCCGGTTCGTCGGCCCTCTGGATCTCGCCGAACGCGTTTGCCGAGCTGAAGGCTGCGGGGCGCGCGACGGTGCCGTTCTCGCTCTCCTCGCGTGCCCTGCGGGATCCCGCGGCGTCGCTTCTGAAACGCGCCCTCCAGCTCTCGAGCGACGTGGCGACCGGCCCGCCGCAGCTCTGGACGCGGGACGCGGAGACCGACTTCGCGCTGCGCGTGGACGGTGCGGAGGCCTGTGTGGCGGCCCTCGGCGCGCGCAACTGGTTCGGCGTCTACACCGTCCTCGCGGCGGGCGGGCCGCCGCTCGTCCTGTCCGTCCTCCCGGGCCCCGCCTCCTCGCGCGGCCTCGACCTCTTCGCGCCCGCGGGCGTCCTCCGGACACTGCTCGGCTACCGCGTCTCAGAAGTGATCCGCCTCCCCCGAGGGGCGTCATGACCGGCGAGGGTCTCGCCGTCGTCACTGGCGCTTCGTCGGGAATCGGCGAGGCGCTCGCCCGGCGTCTCGCGGAATCGGACCGCGACCTCATCCTCGTCGCGCGGACGGGACATCGCCTCGCGCGGCTCGCCGAGGAGCTCGCGAAGGCGAACGGGATCGAGGCGGGGATTCTCGTCGCTGACCTCGAGACGCCGGAAGGGCGCGAGGCCGTATTCGCCGAGACGGAGGGTGCTGGGAAGGCCGTCGAGCTCCTGGTCAACGCCGCCGGTTTCGGTCTGAACGGTCCGGAGGTCGAGCTGCCGCTCGACCGCGTCCTCGGGATGCTCCAGCTCAACGTCGTCGCGACCGCCGAGCTCACGCATCGTTTCCTCGTGGGCATGCGCGCGCGGCGCGCGGGCGCCATCCTCAACGTCGCCTCCACGGCCGCCTTCCTGCCCATGCCCTACTTCGCGGCGTACGCGGCGAGCAAAGCATTCGTCCTGTCGTTCTCGCACGCCTTGCACGAGGAGGCCAAGCAGGATGGCGTTACCGTGACATGCCTCTGCCCGGGCTACACGAAGACGAACTTCCACTCAGTCGCGGGAATGCGGGGTGCCGAGGCGACGCCGTTCCCCGAGATGACGCCGGACGCGGTCGCGAAGATCGGCCTCGAGGCGCTCCGGAAGAAGAAGGCGTACGTCGTGACGCATCCGCTCGACCGCGCGTGGATCGCCTCGGGGTGCCTCGTGCCGCGCTGGGTGCCGGTGAAGCTCGCCGCGGCGATCTTCTCGCGGACGCGGCTGCCGAAGTAGCCGCCGCGGGTCAGTGTTTCGGGGCGGCGTCGCCCCAGAGCTCCTTCAGGCGTGCGTCGCGCCCGCAGCCCGAACGGTAGAAGGAATAGCGGATGGGATTCTTCTTGTAGTAGCTCTGGTGGTAGTCCTCGGCCTTCCAGAAGGTCCCGGCCTTGAGGATCTCGGTGACGATCGGGTGCTTCAGGACGCCCGAGGTTTCGAGTGTCTTTTTCGAACCCTCGGCGGCTTTCCGCTGGGCATCGTCGGCGACGAAGACGGCGGTGCGGTACTGCGAGCCGTTGTCGCAGAACTGGCCGTAGCGGTTCGTGGGGTCGACGTTGTGCCAGAAGACGTCGAGAAGTGTCTCGTAGGAGACTTTCTTGGCGTCGTACACGATCTCGATCGACTCGAGGTGCCCCGTGCCGCCCGCGGAGACTTCGTGGTACGTGGGATTCGCCTTCTCGCCGCCCGTGTACCCCACGGTCGTCGAAACGACGCCCGGGAGGCTGTCGTAGGGCCCCTGCATGCACCAGAAGCAGCCGCCAGCGAACGCGGCCTTCGCGAGTCCCGCAGGTGCCGGGCCGGTCGCGACGATCGGCTCCTCGCCCTGCGCGAGGGCGGCGAAGAGGACGAGAGCGAGGAGCGGGAGGAGAAAACGAGCTTTGTGGCGCATGTGGAGCATCTCCGGCGATTGTCCTACGGGACGACCGCCCTTCAGCTTCGTCTCGGAAATCCCGAGGACCTCGATGGCCCGCAGGGACAGCTTCTTCTCCTTCACCTCGAGGACGGAAATGCCGGCTTGCATGCCCGCGTGTCTCAGGGCCTCGCGGAACATCTCTCCTTCGGCCGCGTGGATGAGCGCGTGCGAGGCGAGCACGCTCTCGAGCGCGGGAAGGGTTCGGCCGGAGCCCGAGAGAACGGCACAGCAGTCGACCTCGTGGCCGAGAGAGAGCAGATCGCCGGCGAGCGCTCGCAGGTTCGCGCTCCCCGAACCTCCACGCCTCCTCGATCGCGTGCCCCACGATCCGCTCCGCCTTCGCGAGCGGCAGGCCCTCCGACGCGTGATAGGGCTGGACCGGCCGGGGCGTGGCGTCGTCCGCGAGCGCGAGGCGCCGGTGATCGAGAAGGACGGGTGCCGTCGCCTCTCCGCCCACCGTCACCGCCGCCGCCCAACCGGAATGGGCGCGTAGACCAACCGCGGCGCGACTCATCGCTCACACCCCATAGGTCCGCCCGAAGAGCCGCGAGAGGGCGTCGGCCACGGAGCGGAAGGCCAGGGGCAGGCCGGCTGCCTCCTCCGCCGTGAACCAGCCCACCTCGAGCGTTTCGTCGCCCGCGTGCGGCTCGCGGCTGCCGACGGCGAGCGTCCCGCGGTAGATGACGACGACGACGGGCCGCCCGGGATAGGAGAAGGCGCCAAGCAGGTCTCCGAGATCGGCCGTGACGCCGCACTCCTCGAGCGTCTCGCGCAAGGCGGCCTCCTCGAGAGTCTCGCCGCGGTCGACGTGGCCCCCGGGGAACGTCCAGCGGCCGAGGCCAGGCTCGATGCCGCGTTTCACGAGCAGGACGCGGTCCCCGCGCACGATGAGGATGCCGGCCGCGACCTTCGGGTCGATCCAGTGGACGGCGCCACAGCGCACGCAGACCGGAACCTTCTTCGAGGCCGCACCCACGACCTGCTCCTCAAGGCGTGACGCGCACTGCGTGCAGAAGATCGGGGCCTCGTACACGGGCCTCAGGCTACCGCGTTTCGGCGGTGGGCCGCCCCGGGCGGCTCCGCCTCGCGCACGACGCGCCAGGCGCCCGGTTTTCGGCCTCCTTGACGTGGGGGAGAGAGGTGACGAGAATTCGCCGTTTGGTACGGGCGCCTTCGAGCCCGGTGACCCACGGGGAGGCCCCTCCAATGACTGTCAGGAAGTGGACCGATGACGACGCCCGCTGGCTGAAGGCGAACTTCGGCCGGATGGACCTGCAAACTCTCTCGAAGGAGCTCGGGCTGCCGCTCGAGGACCTGGAGAGGAAGATCCGGCAGCTGAAGCTCGCCGGGCCCGAGCCGGAGAGGGCGCGCAAGACGCCCGCCTCGCTCAAAGAGGCGGTGCGCGAGAGCTCGGCCGCGCGAAAGGAATACGAGAAGGCCATCGAGCTCTTCCACAAGCGGCACTTCGACGAGGCCGCGCGGCGCTTCGAGGACCTCATCGAGAAGCACCCGGACGAGAAGGAGTTTCTCGACCGCGCGCGGATGTACCTCGGAGCCTGCCGGACCGGAAAGAAGACGAAGGGCCCCTCGGCGGCCGAGCCGGAGGAGCTGTACCACGCCGCCGTGTTCGAAAAGAACCGCGGCAACGTCGACAAGGCGCTCGATCTGCTCCGCAAGAACGCGGGCCGCCGCGATGGAGATGGCCGAGTGCACTACCTCGCGGCCTGCTGCTTCGCGCTTCAGGGCGACGCCGAGCAGGCGCTCCAGAGCCTGAAAAAAGCCATCGCCGCCGATGACCAGAACCGCATTCAGGCGCGACTCGAAGCCGACCTTGCTCCGCTCAGGGGGACGCAAGGCTTCACGGAGCTCGTCGCGGGAGGCGCGTGACCGTCGTCGTCCTCCTCGCCGCGGGCCGCGGCGTGAGGATGAGGTCCGAGCGGCCGAAAGTCCTGCACGAAGTCGCGGGTCGCGCCCTCCTCGACCGATCCCTCGACACCGCGAAGAGAGTGGCCGGAGGCGCGGATCGGGTCGTCGTCGTCGTGCCGAAGGAGAGCGCGGAGGTCCGCGAGCACCTGAAGGCGCACCCAGGCGTCCGCGTCGCGGTGCAGGACCCGCCCCGCGGAACCGGCGACGCGGTGAGAGCCGCGGCGACGACGTTCGGGAAGGCGAATCGCGTCGTCGTCCTGTCGGGCGACGTCCCTCTCCTCTCCGCGGACGCCGTCAAGGGCCTCGTCGACACTCTGAGCAAGAACAAGAAGGCGGCGGTGGCCGTCCTAACCGCAGAGCTTGAAGACCCGGCGGGCTACGGCCGCATCGTGCGCGATCGCGCGAAGCGTTTCGTGAAGATCGTGGAAGAGAAAGATTCTTCGAATAGAGAGAGAAAGATCTGCGAGATCAACACCGGCACCTATGCGTTCGACCGTGTGTTTCTGGAGACGGCGCTTCCCCTCCTTACTTCTAAGAATTCCCAAAACGAGTTCTATCTCACCGACGTTCTCCTGCTCGCGCGGAAAGCCGACCGCCGCGTCATCCTCGTCGAAGGCGATCCTCTTTCCGCCCTCGGCGTGAACTCGCGCGCCGATCTCGCCCACGTGGATTCCATCCTCCGCCGCCGTAGCGCGGAAGCCGCGATGGCCGCGGGCGCGACCCTCCTCCGCCCCGAGACGATCACGCTCGACGAAACGGTCGTTCTCGAGCCCGACACCGTGCTCGAACCCTTCGTCACTCTTCTCGGAAAAACCCGCGTGGGCTCGGGGAGCGTCATCGGGCAGGGCGCCGTCGTGAAAGACTCCGTCTTCGGGAAGAACGTGACGGTGAGGCCCTACTGCGTGATCGAGTCGGCGGTCATCGGCGACGGCGCGGTCGTGGGCCCATTCGCGCGACTGAGGGAAGGCACCGACCTCGCCGAGGGCGTTCACATCGGCAACTTCGTTGAGACGAAGAAGGCCGTGCTGAAGAAAGGCGTCAAGGCGAACCACCTGACGTACCTCGGCGACACGGAGATCGGCGAGCGCACGAACGTGGGCGCGGGCGTCATCACGTGCAACTACGACGGATTTCTCAAGCACCGGACGACGATCGGCCGCGACGTTTTCGTGGGCTCGGACGTGCAGCTCGTCGCCCCGGTCACGATCGGCGACGGGGCCATCATCGCGGCGGGCACGACCGTGACCGAGGACGTTCCGAAGGACGCGCTCGCCCTCGCCCGCGCACCGCAGCAAAACCTGCCCGAAGGCGGGGCGAAGTACCGCGCGAAGAAGAGCGGTTTGAAGAAGGCCTGAGATGTGCGGCATCGTCGGGTACGTCGGGAGCCGCGAGGCGACGCCGGTTCTCCTCGACGGCCTGAAGCGCCTCGAGTACCGGGGCTACGACTCGGCGGGCATCGCGGTCGTCGGAGACGACGGCGTCGTGCGCGTCGCCCGCAGCGAAGGCAAGCTCGGCAACCTCACGGAGAAGATTTCGCAAAACCCGCCTCCCGGTCGGTTCGGCGTCGGACACACGCGCTGGGCCACGCACGGCCGGCCCTCCGAAGAGAATGCACATCCCCATCGCGACGCCTCCGGCCGCGTCGTCGTCATCCACAACGGCATCATCGAGAACTTTCTTCCGATCAAGCAGCGGCTCCAGAAAGAAGGCGTCCGCTTCCTTTCGGAGACCGACACCGAAGTCGTCGCGCAGGCCCTCGGCGCCTCGCAAAAAGCCGAACCTCTCACGCCTTTCGCGGAGATCGTGCGGAAGACCGTGGCCTCTTTCGAGGGGATGTTCGCGCTCGTCCTCTTCTCGGCGGACGAGCCGGGCGTCCTTTACGCGCTCAAGTGGGGGCCACCCATCGTTCTCGGGCTCGGAGAGGGCGAGAATTTCGTCGCGTCCGACGCGACGGCGCTGCTCGCGTACACGCGCGACCTGATCTTCCTCGAAGACGGAGACCTCGCCCGCGTGACGGCGTCCGGCGTCACCGTGACGGGATTCGACGGGGCGCCGCGCGAGCGGCCCGCCAGCCGCGTCCCCTGGGATGCGGTCTCGGCCGAGAAGGGCGGCTACCCGCACTTCATGGCGAAGGAGATCGCCGAGCAACCCACGGTCGTCATCGAGACGATCGGCAACAAGCTCTCCCTCGAGACAGGCGTTTTCAACGAGGAGGAGATGGGCGTGCCGCGCGCGCTCCTCCGCGGGATCGACCTTGTGCAGATCGTGGCCTGCGGCACGAGCTGGCACGCGGGCCTCGTCGGGAAGTTCCTCCTCGAGCAGATCGCCCGCGTGCGCGCGGAAGTCGACTACGCCTCCGAGTTCCGCTACCGGTCGCCGCTCGTGGACGAGAAGACGCTCGTGCTGGGCATCTCGCAATCCGGTGAAACGGCCGACACGGTGGCCGCGCTGAAGGAGGCCCGCCGCCTCGGCGCGCGTACGACCGGCCTCGTGAACGTCCCGGGCTCGGCGATCGCGCGGATGGTGGACGGCGTGATCGCGACGCACGCGGGGCCGGAAATCGGCGTCGCGTCCACGAAGGCATTCACGACGCAGCTCGTGGCGCTCGCGCTCTTCGCGCACTACGTGAAGGCCGCACGGGCTGAGAAGGAAGAGCCCGTCGACGCGGCGTTCCTCGCGGGCCTCGCACGCCTGCCCGCGGCGCTCCGCGAGGCGCTCGCCCTCGAGCCGGAGATCGAGAAGCTCGCCCGCCGCCTCGAGCACGCACGGGACATCCTCTTTCTCGGACGCGGCGCGCATTACCCGATCGCCCTCGAGGGCGCGCTCAAGCTCAAGGAGATCTCGTACGTCCATGCGGAGGGCTATCCCGGCGGCGAGATGAAGCACGGCCCGATCGCCCTCATCGACGACGCGCTGCCCGTGATCGGCCTCGCCCCCGACGACGCGCTCTACGAGAAGATCGCGTCGAACCTGCGCGAGGCCAAGGCGCGCGACGGCATCGTCATCGCGCTCGTGAGCCCGGGAGACGCGGACGTGTCCACCTTTGCCGATGCCGTCATCACCATCCCGAAAATCCATCCCGCGCTGCAGCCGATCGTGTCGGTCGTGCCGCTTCAGCTCCTCGCGTACCACGTCGCGCGACGCCGCGGCTGCGACGTGGACCAGCCGCGCAACCTCGCGAAGTCGGTGACGGTGGAATAACCCCGGCGGAACTCACGCCCAGCCCTTCGCGCGGCTGACGGCCTTCTCCCAGCCGGCGCGGAGCTCGGCCGCGCGGTCGCGCGACATCGAGGGCTCGAAGCGGCGGGCGACTCTCCAGTTCGCGCGGATCTCGGCGGCGTCCTTCCAATGGCCGACGGCGAGGCCGGCGAGATACGCCGCGCCGAGGGCGGTGGTCTCGAGGACCTCGGGCCGGACGACGGGCACGCCGAGGAGATCGGCCTGGAACTGCATGAGGAGCTGGTTCGCGGTGGCGCCGCCGTCGACGCGCAGCTCGGTCAGCGTGACGTTGGCGTCCTTTTCCATGGCGAGAAGGACGTCAGCGCTCTGGAAGGCGATCGACTCGAGGACCGCGCGCGCGAGATGCCCGCCTGTCGAGCCACGGGTGAGCCCGAGGACGGCGCCCCGCGCGTAAGCGTCCCAGTGCGGCGCGCCGAGCCCAGCGAAGGCCGGCACCATGTACACGCCGCCGTTGCTATTTTCACTGGCGGCGAGCGCCTCGACGTCGGCGGCCGTCCGGATGAGCTTCAACCCGTCCCTCAGCCATTGCACGGCGGCGCCCCCGATGAAGACGCTGCCCTCGAGGGCGTACGAGAGGGTGCCGCCGAGGTCCCAGGCGACGGTCGTGAGCAGGCGGTTCTTCGAGGGGACCGCGTGCGTCCCCGTGTTGAGCAGCAGGAAACAGCCGGTGCCGTAGGTGTTCTTCGCCAGGCCGGGCCGGTCGCAGGCCTGCCCGAAGAGGGCCGCCTGCTGATCCCCCGCGATGCCCGCGATCGGCACGGACGCTCCGCCGAGCGCCGTCGTGGCGATCACTTCCGAGGAGGAGACGACGCGGGGCAGGACCTCCCTCGGGATGTCGAAGAGCGCCAGGAGCTCGTCGTCCCATGTCCCGGTGTGGATGTCGTAGAGCAGCGTCCGGCTCGCATTCGAGGCGTCGGTCACGTGCACGGCCCCGTTCGTGAGCTTCCAGACGAGCCACGTGTCGATCGTGCCGAAGGCGAGCTCGCCGCGGGCCGCGCGGGCACGCGCTCCCGGCACGTGGTCGAGCAGCCACTTCAGCTTCGTGCCGGAAAAATAGGCGTCGAGGACGAGGCCGGTCTTCGCGGCGAGCATGGCCTCGTGGCCGGCCGCGCGGAGAGCGTCGCAGTCGGGCGCGGTCCGGCGGTCCTGCCAGACGATCGCGTTCGCGAGGGGACGCCCCGTCGCGCGTTCCCAGAGGAGCGTCGTCTCGCGCTGGTTCGTGATGCCGATGGCCGCGACGTCGCGGCCGGTGACGCCCGCCTTCGCGAGCGCCTCGTGCATCACGCCCGACTGCGTCGCCCAGATCTCCGTCGGATCGTGCTCGACCCAGCCGGGCTCCGGATAGATCTGACGGAATTCGCGCTGCGCCATCCCGCGCACGGCGCCGCCGTGATCGAAGACGAGTGCGCGCGAACTGGTCGTGCCCTGGTCGAGGGCGAGGACGAACGGCATCGGCGCCACGGATCATGCCGCAGCTCGAGACAGGCACGTCAGCGGGGCAGGATTGTCCGCGGGTCGTTCGTCGTGTTGTCGATGACGGAGGCGTATGAGGCGAGGAGGCCGCCGGGCGTGGGCGTCGAGACGGCGATGCGGCCGAGGCTCAGAGTTGAGACGCCGAGGACGGTCACGACGCGGGTAAGCTGAGTCATCCCGAGCGGCGGAAGGTCGACGTCGCGCGAGCCGAGGGGCGTCCCGTCCGCGGCGTAAAGGACCACGTGGGCGGTGAGCGGGGTTTCCGTGGCATTCGCGAGGACGAGGTTCGTGCGGAAGGACGAGTCTTCGCGGATCGGGGCGAGAGTTTTCGGCGTCGAGGTCGCGAAGTCCGCGGGACCGAGCGCGGGGACGGCCTGACCGACGGTGCCGCCGGAGAGGAACGTCGAAGTCTCGCTCTGCATGAAGAGTGCGGGTGACGACGAGGTGACGAGGATCGCGCCCCAGTCCTCGGGGTGGTTGATCTCCCACGTCTCCTCGTCGGGAACGAGCGTCTGGCCCGCCGGGACGACGTACGTCGACTCGTACCCGCCCCGGCCGTCGGCGTCGTGGCCGAGCCACTTGAGCGTGACGGCGGCGTCGTTGGGCCCGGGGTTGCATAGCGTGAACTGCGTCGTCCAGTAGCTTCCCGCCGCACCGTGGACCCAGGCGGCAGAGGGGAGGATCCAGGTCGTCGTCGTGGTGGGGGTCAGGGTGAGGAACGCGTCGTCAGCGACGACGTCGGCCCAGCCGATCCCGTAGAACCATGTCCAGAGCCCGGTCGCGCTCAGCTCGAGGAGCACCGAAGCCGAGCCCGGCGGCGAGAGAGCTTCCGACCCGGCGGACACCCACGCCCCGCCGGAGTTCGATCCCGTCGTGACGCTCGAAGGAAGGGACGGCGCACGTACGTCGGAAAGCGCGGCACCGGAGCAACCGGGAGCCGCGAAGAACCGCAGGGTGGCGGTCACGACGCTCAGGCGCTCGCTCCGGGTGAGGAATCGTGCGCCGAAGGTGACGAGCACCTGCTGGCCAGGGATCGCCACGCACTGGCCCGCGGCCGCAGTGGTCGACCCGGAACCGGGCTTCGCGTGGAGGGCGACGCTCCCCGAGGCCGCATTGCCGGCCGCGTCCTGGGCATCCCACGCGACGGTCGCCTCCCCTCCGGACGGCGCGCCGAAGCCGAAATCCGTGCGCGGAGTCCAGCCTCCCAGGTCACGGTCGAATCCAGGGTTCACGAGGAGGTTCTGGGCGAGGGCGGGAGCGGCGGCGAAGGCGAGAAGGAGAAGAAAGAACCTGCGAAGAGAGGGGCGGCGAAAGCGCATGAAGATCCTCGGTCCTTTGGGAGTGCCCCGATCGGAAAGCACCTTTCGAAGAATCCGGCATGACCCGTCGCGTCGCCATGAGCAGCCTGCACGGGCCGCCAGCGCGAGCCCTTAGCGCGTGCGCTACCATCGCGCCCCTTGGTCGCTCGCCCGGAAGATCTCCTCGAAGGCCTCAATCCCGAACAGGCCGCCGCCGTGTCGCACGGCGAGGGGCCGCTCCTCGTCCTCGCGGGGGCGGGATCGGGAAAGACGCGCGTCCTGACGCGCCGCCTCGCGTGGCTCGTCGCGCACGGCGTGCCGCAGGAAGGCGTCGTCGCGGTCACGTTCACGAACAAGGCCGCGGGCGAGATGAAAGAGCGCGTCGGCGCTCTCCTCGGCACGGAGCGGCCGCGCTCGTTCGTCGGGACGTTTCACGCCTGGGGCGTGCGCCTCCTCCGGCGCTTCCCGGACGAAGCGGGCGTGCCGAAGGGCTTCGTCGTCTTCGACTCGGACGACCAGCTCGCCGTCGTGAAGCGCGCGATGAAGGAAGTCGCCCTACCCGAGAAGTCGGCCACGCCGCGTCAGATCCAGTCGCGGATCTCGCAGGCCAAGAACGAGGGGATCCAGCCCGACGACTTCCCGCGCCGTTTCGGCGACTTCCTGGGGTCGCGCCTCGCGGACATCGCGCGCGCGTACGAGAAATCGCTGCGGGCGTCGAAGGCGCTCGACTTCGACGATCTCCTCATCCTGTCGGCGCGCCTCGTCGGATCGAACGAGAGGGTCCGCGACCTCCTGAGAAGGAGCATCCGGCATCTCCTCGTGGACGAGTACCAGGACACGAACCGCGTCCAGGCGAAGCTCGTGCGCCTCATCACGGGCGAGGCCGGGAACCTCTTCGTCGTGGGCGACGAGGACCAGTCCATCTACCGCTGGCGCGGCGCGGACGTGTCGAACATCCTCGAGTTCACGCGCGAGTTCCCGACGGCGAAGACGGTCCGTCTTGAGCGGAACTACCGCTCGACGGCGCCGATCCTGAAGGCCGCGGGCGCGGTCGTGGCCGAGAACCGCCGCCGCCTCGGCAAGACGCTGAAGGCCACGAAGACGGGGGGCGAGAACGTGCGCCTCGCGGTCTTCGACGAGGAGCGGGACGAGGCGCGGGAGATCGTGTCGCGCATCGCGGCCGCGCGGCGCGCGCGCCCTCTCTCCGAGGTTGCGGTGTTGTACCGGACGAACGCGCAGTCCCGGCCGTTCGAGGACGAGCTCCTGCGCTCGAACCTGCCGTACGTCCTCGTGGGCGGGACGAAATTCTACGAGCGCGCCGAGATCAAGGACGCGCTCGCGTACCTGAGGCTTGCGGCGAATCCGGCCGACGACGTGTCGTTCCGAAGGGTCGTGAACGTGCCGGCCCGGGGCGTGGGCGCGGCTACGATGGAGGCCGTCGAGGCCGCCGCGGCGGAGCGCGGCGTCTCGCTTCTGGCAGCGCTCGACGCGCTGCCCATGAACCTCACGGAGCGCGCGAAGAAGGCGCTAGCCGAGTTCAGGAACCTCGTCGCGAAGTTGAGCGAGTTCGGCACGGCCGAGGGGAACGGTGCCGGCGCCGCCGTGGCGCTCATGCTGGAGGAGACCGGTCTCGCGAAGCTCTACGAAAACTCCCTCGACCTGCAGGACGAGGCCCGCCGCGAGAACCTCGACGAGCTGCTGGCCGCCGCGCGCGAGCACGAGCGCGCGGCCTCGTTCGGGGGCGAGGGGGACGACCCGTCCGCCGCGGGCTTCCTCGACGCCGTGACGCTGCGGGCCGACGCCGACGACGCGGACGAGAAGAAGGGCATCCTCCTCATCACGCTCCACGCGGCCAAGGGCCTCGAGTTCGACGACGTGTTCCTCGCGGGCTTCGAGGACGGCTCGCTCCCTCACGCGTCGTCGAAGGGCGACGACGACCAGTTCGAGGAGGAGCGCCGCCTCGCGTACGTCGGGATGACCCGCGCGAAGGAGCGTCTGACGCTTTCGTACGTCCTCCGGCGGATGGTGCGGGGCGAGTGGATGAGCCGCGAGCCGTCTCCGTTCCTGGCGGCGATCCCCGACGCGGTGCTCGTGCGCGAAGACCTGACGACGAGTTTCCGGGGAGGGACGGGACCGGGGAGATTCTTAGAAAGGGAAGAGGGCTTCCGCCGAGTTCCGGGCGGCGGCTTTGCGCGATCCTCGGCGTTGTTTCCAGACTACGAGAACGAATCCCAGGAAGTCTCGTCGGGTCCTCCCGCGACCCGTGCTTCGTTCCCCGCCCGCCGCCTCTCGCCTGTGCGGCCCGCCATGAAGCGAACGCCGCCGCCGCCGACGGCCTCCGGCTTTCGCCGCGGCTCTAAAGTTCGCCATCCGGAATACGGCACGGGCGTCGTCCTCACGATCGAGGGCTCTGGAGACGCGGAGAAGCTGATCGTCTACTTCGACCACGCAGGCCGCAAGAAGTTCGTCGCCCGCTACGCGAACCTCAGCCCGGGCTGAGAGATCAGGCGGGCGCGCTCTTCGCGAGGCTCGCAAGCGCCTGGCGCAGCTTGCGGTGCGCGTCGAAGAGGCGGACGAAGTCCGACTCGCGACGGCCGCCCTTCGCGCGGATGACGGCGGCGAGGCGACGCTTCTCGGCCGCGGTCCAGCGCTCGAGGCCGGGCAGGATCGTGACGAGGGGCGCCCAGCGCCGAAACGCAAGGCGCTCACCGCTGCTCCAGCTGGAAAGGCTGCCCCGTCCGAGGAGACCGCGCGCTTCGGCGATCAGGACGGCCTCCGCCCGCTCGCGGTCCGAGCCGAAACGCTTCGCGACAGCGTCCGTCACGGCAAGTCCCACGTTCGGAAGCTCGAGAAGGCCGAGCGCGTCGTCACGCTCTTTCCCGAGATGGAAATAGAGGTTTTCGGACGCGAGAGCCTTCAGCGTGGCGACCGAGGACCGGTACCCCGGACGTGCCTTCATCCGCGACAGCTCCTCGTTCATGAGCGCGACGACGCGCGGCGCACGCGGCACGAAGCCGAGCTTCTGGTAGAACCACCAGGCGCCGGAAGCGAGCGCCTCGGGATTGCCATAGCCGCCGAGCTGGTACGGGAAGATCGTGAACGTGTCCGAGCCGAAAAGATGGCGGGTCGTGGCCAGGACCTTTCCGTAAATGCGGCCCGACTCGCCTCCGCGGAAGGTCTCGAAGACGTTGTAGGCGATCTCCGAGGAGCCGAAGAGCGCGCTCACGAGGACGTATCCGATCGGGACGCCGTTCTTCAGAGTCAGGAAGCCGTAGACGGATTCGAGGAGAAGCCGCCGCTCGGGCACGGCGCCGATCACGACGAACGTGAGGCCGTCCGGAAAGTGCGCGAGGCGGACGTCGTGAGGGTCGCCCCACTGGAAGACGTCGAGATCGCGCTGGCGCATGACCATCGCCTCGCGGGCGAGGTCGAGGAGCCGCCGGCCTTCCGCCGGAGGCGCGGTGACGACGCGAAGGGGAGGACGCGCGACGGTGCGTCGCACGTCGGGCCGGGAGGCGTCGAGCGGCACCGTCTGGAAGCTCACGGCCGAAATCTCGGCCGCGGCGTGCGTGCGCGACGGCCCCCCGGGCCCGGGCGCGAGGACGAGCGGCAGCTCCAGCCCCTCGTAGGCCCACTCATTCTCGAAGGCGCCGCGCCCGAGCGTCGCGAGCCGGCGGACGAGAAACGCCGCATCTGTCTCGTTCGCGCCCTTGAGACGCTTCACCCAGCCGCGCGTGCCGAGATCCAGCTCGTCGAGGCCCGGCGTCTCGGCCCAGAGCGAAACGAGGGGAAAGACGCGCTCGAGCGCCTCGCGGTTCGCGAAGGCCCTCCAGTCGACCGTGAGCCGATCGCCCCAGCGCGCGGCGAGCCAGCGCGCGGTGCCGGCGAAGAACGGAAAACGGATGGCGGTGCCCGCGATTCCGGTGTCCGCGAGCGCACGGCGATGGCGGCGAAGGTCGGGCCGCCTTTCGAAGCGCGCGAGCATCGCCGTCACGAGAGCGAGGAGCTCGGGGTCATCGGGATACGCGCGGAGAAAGCAGAGCGCTTCGTGGAGGCGTTCCACCGCGCGGGCGCCGCGGAGGGAGCGCCGCGCGAGAGCCGCGAGGCAGGCCTTCTTCGCCGCGGCGGCCTCGTCGCCGTGGGTGCTCCTGAGACGTTCGAGCATGGCGAGAGCTTCTCGTGCCGTCATCGTCGTTGGGTGGAGAGCGTACGCCCTGCGAGAACCGCGGCGGCCTCGGCGTCCGCCCAGGCCAGCTCCGCTTCCAGGAGCAGGCGGCGTCTCCGTCGCGCGGCAGTCGTACCGGACGCGGAGCGCTTCAGCTCGTCCGCGAGGAGAGCGCGATACAGGTGGAGAGAGGCGAGCCGCGTCTCGAGCGGACGCTTTTCGAGAAATGCAAGCCGGGCGAGCGCCGCGGCGTGAGGTTTCGGGACGGAAAGCGGCTCGGCGAGCCATTCGCTGAATTCGCGCCGGCCGGAAGCGGTGATCCGGTACTCGCGTCGCGGGGGGCCTTTCGGAGAGCGCCGTCTCCTAAGCGCGACGAAGCCGCCGCGCAGGAGGCGGCGAAGCGCGGGGTAGATCTGCGCGACATCCGCGCTCCAGCCGAGGGCGGGATCCTCGGTGAGGCGCATCCCGAGGTCCCATCCGCTCGCCGGACCGCGTCCGAGGAGCCCGAGAAGGACGTGCGAAAGGGACATGGCTAAGTATATAAAGTTATATATACGGCCGTGGAAAAGGAGCGGAACTGCCTGTGGAAATCCGAAGTCTCGGATGAGGCCCACCGCTTTCGCGGGCAAAAAAATAGGGGGCTCGTTCAGCCCCCGAATCCCGGAAATACCATGGATGGAACAGTTTGGAAGAGGGTACCTACTTCTTACCCTTTTTCGCCTTCTTCGTGCTCTTCTTGGCGGCCTTCTTCTTAGCTGGCATGTGGACTGTCACCTCCTCTTGGCAGATTCGATTGACAGTCCCGAAAGCCGCGTGCTAGGTTGGCCGCCCCTCGAAGGACGGGACCCTCGCGTTTCCTGGATCTGCCGACTGCCGAAAGAACCAAAACCTTTTCGTCGTCGATCGATTTCAAAAGAACTCGGGGTTTCCGTGAAGGGCGGCGAAGTGACTCACGATCGCTTCGCCGTCTTTTTTCTTCTTGAAGAGAATTGTAGAGAGTTTCGTGCACGAATCAAGAATTTTTTTCTTGACGTCTGAACTTTCTTTCACTCGCGCGTCATCCGCTTCCGTGAGGTCTCGCTCACGCGCATCCGGGCTACGATCCCGCGCGGAAGAATTCGGAGTCCTCGCATGACGGAGACACTCGTGCTCGCCCACTCGCCCGATTCGGACGACGCCTTCATGTTCTACGGGCTGCGCGAGAACGCGGTCGACACCGAAGGCGTCTCATATCGCCACGAGCTCGCCGACATCGAGACCTTGAACCGGCGCGCTCTCTCGGGTGAGCTCGCGATCACGGCCGTGTCGTTTCACGCGTACGCGTTTCTCTCGGACCGGTACGTGCTGCTGCCGCACGGCGCGTCTTTCGGCGACGGTTACGGGCCGTGTGTGGTCGCGCGCGAGGACGCACGGGCGCCGCGGACGCTCGAGGACCTCGCGGGCCGGCGCGTCGCGATTCCGGGCGCTCTCACGACGGCCGCCCTCGCGCTCACGATCTACGCCGCGGGCTCGATTCCGGTGGTGACGCCGTTCGACCGCGTGGGCGAGGCCGTGACGCGCGGCGACGTGGACGCCGGCGTCGTCATCCACGAAGGTCAGCTCACCTGGAAGGACGAGGGCTTCCGGCTCGTGGCGGACCTCGGCGTCGTATGGAAGGACGAGACCTCCCTGCCGCTGCCGCTCGGAGGAAACGCCGTACGAAAGGACCTCGGGCCGGAGCTCATCGCGCGCGTGTCGCGCGCGCTCGGCCGCTCCATCGAGTACGCGCTCGCCCACCGGGAGGACGCCCTCACGGATGCGATGCGCTTCGCGCGCGGGCTCCCGCGCGAGAAAGCGGACCGCTTCGTCGGTATGTACGTGAACGACTGGACGCGCTCGTACGGCGAGCGCGGACGCGAGGCCGTGCGCCAGCTTCTCGCGCGCGGGCACGCGGCGGGCGTGCTCCCACGGCTCGTGACACCGGAGTGGGTGGCGGAGGCCTGAGCCGTGAGGACGCTATGATGGTTCGGGGCCGAACGGCTCTTGCCGGGACCTGGCTTTTCGTGGCCGCGCTCTGGTGCGGGATGCTCGCCTTCTTCGGGGCGTTCGGGGCGCGCACCGTTCTCATGACCGCCCCGAGCCGGAACGCCGCGGGCCTCGTGAACCGCGCGCTTCTCGACGGGCTCGACGCCATGTCGCTCGGCGCCGTCGTCCTCCTTTTACTCGGCTTCGTCGCCTGGCACCGCGCGCGGCCATGGTCGCCGCGCGCGCGCGGGCTCGTGCTGCGCGTCCTCGCCGTCGCGGCCGTGGCCGCGATCGCGTCGCTCTACGTCATCACACCGGAAATGATGGCGCTCCGCGACAAGATGGGCGCCATCGACCTCGTGGCGAAGACGGACCCCCTGAGGCGCGAGTGGGGGCGCCTGCACGGCCTCTCGTCGCTGACGCTCGGCGTGCGCCTCCTCGCCGCGACCTTCGCCTTCGCCGTCGGCTTCTCGCAGCTCTCGCGCGGCGAGTCCTAGCGCTCACGGAGAGCAGGGCCTGAGCCTCACGCGAGGCGGAGCCGGAAGAATTCCGTCCAGCGCCTTTCGTATTCGGCGCGCACGACGGCCTGCGGCTCGTCCGCATGGTGGCAGTGGCCGCAGCGCGGCACGCGCCAGAACGACTTCTCGCCCGCGAGCGCCTCGTAGACGTGCGGCGCAAAGCGGATGGGGACGAGGTCGTCTTCCTCGCCGTGCACGACGACCGCTGGGCACGCGACGCGGCGTGCCGCGCGCATCGGGTCCGCCTCCGAGAGGTCGAGGCCCTCGGTGCGCGCGATCCTCCGGATGAGGATGCGTACGGGCAGCGCGAAGAGAAACGCGGGCAGCCCGGTCGCGCGATGCAGGTAGTGCGCCGCCATCGCCTGCATGTCGCCGAACGGGGCCTGCAGCCAGAGCGCCGCCGGCGACGCCGCCGCGGCGAGATGCAGCGCGACGAGGGCGCCCATGGAGCAGCCGTCGACGCCGAGGCGTGTACGCGCGACGCCGAACCGCGACTCGGCGAGGTCGAGAAGGCGGAGCATGTCGCCCGTCTCGAGAATGCCGTACGTGATGCGCGCCCCCGTGGACGGCGGATGCCCCCGCAGCTCGGGCACGAGGACGTTGAAGCCGAGACGCAGGGCGCGCACCGCGTCCGGCATCCACTCGGCGCCGCATCCGCCCTTGCCGTGCAGGAAGAGCAACGTGCCGCGCGTCTCGGGCCGGCCTCTCGTCGCGAAGAGCGCCGAGAGACGCGCGGGCTCTCGCGGGTCGCCGTCGTGCGTGAGGATCTCCATCCGTCCATCGGGCCCCATGGCCGCGCGCACGGCGGCGTGGAACGCCTCGACGGAAGCCGTCGCCGGCGCGAGGCCCACGGGGGAAAAGAGGATGCCCGCGAGCGATTGCATGCGCGGGGCCGCGGCTTTCAGGAGGCCTTGGCGGCCTTCCTTTTCGCCGCCTCGGGCGCCGAGGAGCGGTACTCGGCATTTCGCGGGTCGATCTCGGCGGCCCGCTTCAGAGCCGCCGCCGCCCCCACGCGATCGCCAGCGGCTCGAAGCGCCGCCGCGAGCGCGGCTTGCGCGGCGGCGTCCTCGCCCTGCGAGAGCTCCACGGCGCGCCGCGCGTGCTTGAGGGCCTCGGCGGGCTCGTTGAGCGCGAGCGCGACGCGCGAGGCGTGCGCCGAGAGATCCACGTCCATCGCGCCGCCGCCGGTCTCGAGCGCGGCCATGAGTGCCTTCTTCGCCTCGGCGGAGCGTCCCGCCGCGGCGAAGGCCTCGGCGAGGTCGAACTGCCGCTCGACGCGCGCGCCCGGGGCGGCACCGTTCTTCTCGGCGAGCGCGGCGGCGCGCTGGAACGCCGCGAGCGCCTCCGGGCCGTTGCCGGCCTGGCGCTCGGCGGCGCCGAGAGCGGCGAGCACGTCGGCGGAGTACGGGGAAGCTTCGCCCACGGCTGCGAGGGTCTCCGCCGTCACGGCGCGGGCCGTGGCGACGTCTCCGCGCTTCCCCAGGCCGGTCACGAGAGCGGCGGCCAAGAAGCCGCGACGCGGGTCGTTCCCGAGACGGGGAATGAAGGTCGCGATGAGATCGCCGGTCTCGGCGGATTCGTCGTTGTCGAGCGTCTCGATGGCGACGAGCTGCACGAAGAGCTGGAAGATTTCGGGCCGGCCGAGGTCTCCCTCCTCGCCGACGATGCGGAGCGCGATCGGGCGCACCCGCGAGAGGTCGCGGCGCACGGCGAGGGCGTTCGCCACGGCGAGCGCCTCGTCGGCGTTCCACGACGACTTCACTCTCGCGAGGCTCTCGAGGAGCGGCGTCCGTCCGCTGAGGACGGCGTCGGCCCCACGCCGGAAACCATCTGCTGGATAGCCGCCCACGAGGCGATCGATCTCGTTTCCGTTCGCGTCGACGAAGAGGACCGTGGGAAAGGAGGAAACCAGATACCGCGCCGAGATGCGCCGTCCCTCGCCCTTTTCCGCATCGATACGCGCGGGGATGACGGCCTTCTTCGACCATTCGACGACGGCGCGGTCGGAGAACGTCGTCTTGTCCATGACCTTGCACGGCCCGCACCAGGATGCGACGACATCGAGCATGACGGGCTTGCCCTCGGCCTTCGCGCGCCTCAGGACCTCGGCGAAGGGCTTGCCCTCGATGAACGGAATGTGGACGGCGGCGGGGGCCGGCGGAACGCCCGCATGCGCGGGCGCCGGGGGCTGCTTAGAAAGGGAAGAGGGTTGGGCGTCGGCCCGAGCGGCCTGCGAGGCCGCAAGCGCGACGGCTAAGATGAAGTTTCGAAGTTGCAAGAAATTTCCCTCTCTTTCCTTCTAAGAAACTCTTTTTCTCTCTCAATTATTCTCCTCAAAACCCAGGCCGGTAAGGATCGATCGCCGGAGGGGGCGGATCGCCCGGGTACGTGACGGACTCCAGGAAGAGGCCCGAGGGTGGGGCCGTCCACTCCGCCGGCTTCGGAGAGCGCGCCGCGAGGAGCGCGAGGACGCCCGCGAGGTCGAGACGGCCCCTGCCGACTTCGAGGAGCGTCCCGGTGAGGCGGCGCACCATCTTCCACAGGAAGTGCGAGCCGCCGATGCGGAAGAGGATGAGGTCGGGCGCGTCGGGCGGCGTCTCGACCCGGGCGAAAGCGACCTCCACGAGCGTCGAGTCGTGGCCCTCGGCGTTCTCGCAGAAGCTCCCGAAGTCGTGCCGGCCCACGAAGAGGTCCGCCGCCGCTTGCATGGCGGAGGCGTCGAGGCGGTCCTTCACCCAGTAGACGTACCGCTTGCCGAACGCCGTGCGCCGCCGCGAGATCCGGTACCGGTAGACGCGCTCCTTGGCATCGTGCCGCGCGTGGAACGAGGACGCCGCGACGGCGAGCCGGAGCACGTGGATGTCGGGAGGGAGCCGATCGTTCAGATCCTGGCGCAGCTTGCCGAGGTCGGCTGCCTTCACGCGTGCTCCATGGATCGACGCGACCTGCGCGAAGGCATGGACGCCGGCGTCGGTGCGGCCGGCGCCGTTGATCTTGACGTCCTTGTCGAGCACTTCGCGGCAGGCGCGCAGCAGCTCGCCCTGTACCGTGCGCGCGTTCATCTGCGACTGCCATCCGCGGTAGTGCCCGCCGTCGTACTCGAGCGTGGCGCGCAGGACGGAAGCGGGCGGCATTCGGCTATTCTCTCCGAACGTCGTGGCGACCGAAATGGGCGAAGCCGGCCGGCCCTTTATGCGGGCAGGGGACACCGGCGCCGAAGCGCGCGCGGCCGATGCGGTGCGTGCGCTCGTCTCCGCACTGACGGGCGCCGCCGGCGACGCCTGGGTGGGTGCGGCCCTCGGCGGCGCGCTCGGGCTCGGGGAAGGCGCGACGATCGTCGGCCGTGACGGGACAGGACATCCAGGCGATCCGTTCGAATTCCTCGCCGTGCTCGATGCGCCCGTGCGCGAGGTGCCGGCTCTCGGGCGGCGCCTCACGCGCGCGGCCACCGAAACCGCGAAGAGCCGACGCGTGGAGGCGTCGGTGTCGACCGTCGTGTGGCGCGGCCTGCGGCTTCTGCCGCCGACGTTCTGGAACATGGAGCTCGTCGCGGCCCGGCGCGTCGTGGCCGGTTCGCCGAGCCTTCTTCCGCCCTATGAAGACGTCTTCCGCGGCGGCCCCGATCACGCTGAAGGCGTCCGGCTTCTCGCGAAGACGGGCGCGCGTCTTCTCGCGGCCGAACGCCTCGTGGATCGCTCTGGGACGGGGGCCCGCGCGCGCGAAGCTCTTCGGGCCGTCCGCGCGGCCGACCTCGCGCTCGGCGCCGTCGCGCTTCTTTCAGCAGGCTGCTGGGCGCCGGGTGCCCTCGCGCGAGAAGAGGCGCTGCACGCGCTCGCGGCGGCGGGGCCAGAGGGACCGCGCCGGCGCGGCTTCCACGTCCACATGAGCTGGACACGCTTCCGCGATCTCGTGGAACGGCACGGCATGGCCGCCCTCGCGCTCGCGGCGCCGGAACCCGCGGAGACGCCTGACGCGCGACGGCAGGTGGCCCGCGCGGGCGACCGCTTCATGGAGATCCTGCGCCTCTTCGAGGAGGAGCGGCTCGGGGTGTCGCTGCCGAATTGGACGGAGTACGCGATCGCGCTCGCGCGGCGGCGGAGCGGCGCGGCCGTGACCGAGCTCTTCGGCGACGGCGCGGAGACCGAGACCGACGTGGCCGTGACGGCGCTCCTCGCGCGGAAGTCGGCGAGGAGCTGGCCGCTCGCGGAGCGTCTCGCGCCGGCCGTGGCCGCGCTCGTGGACTGGGATCCGGGCGACCTGCCGATCGCGCCGGTGCTCCTCGACCTACCGGACGTGGCCCCACGCGAAGCGCTTCGCCAGCGCGCGATCGCCTGGAGCGCGAACGTCTGAGTGGGCCGGGCTTCGCGTGGCGGGGACGGTCGCTCCCACTCTACAGCCGCGACCTCCCGCGCGTCAGCGCAAGCGTGAAGTCGAGACGCGTGTTCGTGCCGCGCACGGAGACGCGCTTCAAGCGGAAGGGATCGGAGAGGTCGGGTGAGATGCCGCCGCGGATGACGGTGGCCGCGCGGTAGCCCGCGGCGCGCGCGGCTTCCACGACGCGGTCGTCGAAGTCGCCGTAGGGATAGCAGAAGGACGTGACCGGGGCGCCGAGGAGGCGCTCGAGCGTGTCCCGGCTCCCCGCGACCTCGCGGTGGAGCTCGTCGCCAGAGAGGCCGGTGAGCGGGCGGTGCGTCGCCCCGTGCGATCCGATCTCGACTCCGGCGGCGTGGAGCGTGCGGATCTCGTCCGCCGAGAGGAGAGGTTCTCCCGGGGTCTCCGCGTCCCAGTCGTTCACGCCGCCGGTCTTGTCCGCGACGACGAAGACCGTGGCCGAGAATCCATGCGAAAGGAGTGCCGGCAGCGCGCGCTCCAGGGCGCCGCGATAGCCGTCGTCGAACGTGAGGACGGCTCGCCGTGTCTGTGCCGAAGGCGTGTCGAGGAGATCGCGCAGCGCGATGCCCCGGTAGCCTCGTCGCGCGAGGGCGTCGAGCTGCCAGAGAAAGTCCTTTTCCGGGACGCGCCACCTGTTCAAAGCCGAGCCGGGACGGTGCGGGCCCACCTGGTGGTACATGAGAACGGGCGTCCCGGGCCGCCTCGGCCGCCACCAGCTGAAGCGCAGCGAAAAGCCGACACCGGCCGCGCCGCCGAGGCCCGCCGCGAGGAAAGCGCCGTTCACGCCGTCGTCGCCGTCAAGGCGCCCGCATGAGCGCGCGGATCCGGATCGCCGCGGTATCCTCGATCCTCACGCCCTCGGGCGGCGTGCGCTCGCCGCGGGCGATCGCCCGC
>PLZI01000147.1 GCA_003152095.1 Acidobacteriota bacterium
TTTTTTGGAGGTCGATCAAGCCTTCGAGCTTCCTGTTGCGAAGCTCCAGCCGGGCATTCTCACGGTTGAGCCGGGCATTCTCGGCGGCCAGGGGATTGACGGCCACCGGTTTCCTGCCCCGCTTGGCCCCGGGCGCCTTGCGGGCCGCCTCCTGCCGCAGCTTGCGCCAGGCCACAAGGTGCGAGGAGTGCAGCCTCTCTCGCCGAAGCAGCATCCCCACCTCGCCCGGCTGCTTGCACCGGTCGGCCTCCTCCACGATCCGCATCTTGTACTCGCGCGTGAAGCTCCGCCGCTTGGCCACCGCCACCACCTCCGGGTCGGGGGCTGCCAAAGCCTCGCGCCCCGAGGAGCCGCTCCGCTCGCTACGCTCGCTACGCGGCTCCTCGGTCACTGCCTTGGCAGACCCGAAAACCTCCACTTCCTTCATGATTGTTCCAAATCCCTTCCCCGCCCTGCTCACTAATATCCCGGGGGTACGCTGTCTCACTCATGTTGGCACAGAGGGGGCTCTCAGTTTCTGAAAGGAGCCGCACGTCAACAACCTCGCGGATGCTGGTTGCGCCACTATCAAGGTTGAGTATCTCAAGGAGGTCGGCGTTCGAGCCGGTGAGCTGCTGGTAGCCGAGGGCGTAGGTGTGAAGTTGTGCGCTCGAAACGTCCTCGCTCTGGGCCCGCTCGGTGGATTTGAAGTCGACGATGGAGACTTCGTTAGTGTCGAGTCGCCGAATCAGGTCGATGCGGCCATTTACGGTTACGCCACCCTCAAGCTGAATCTCAACCTGCTGCTCCGAGTGAAGCGTCTGCCGAAGCTCCGCTCCGTGTTCGCGGAGATATCGCTGGGCGCTCTCGATGGCCGCCTGCCGGAGCTGCCCACGCAGCGCCGGATATGCGAACGGCGTGTGAAGGTGCCTGTCGACGAGCGTCTCGATCCGGTCCTCCGTCACGATGTCACCGTCGAGCGCGCGCTTGTGAATCTCTGCCAGCGTGTCGTGTAGAGACTTTCCGTATCCCAGGCCCTCGTAGATCGGCGGATTGAAGCCGTAGAGAAAACGGAGCTTGAACTGGTAGGGGCATTCGAAGAAGTACTTCAGCTCGCTGAAGGAAAGAACGACGTTCGGGCTCTCGCGGCGCGCCCTGGGGGCGATCTTCGCTGGCCGAACGCCGCTCGGCTCGCGGGTCAAGACGAGCGGATTTCCGGTGAACTCCCTGAAGAACGGCGATGCCTTCTGAAAGAGCTGGTTGCCAGGAGTCGGCGCAAACGTGCAGAAGAGGTACTTCTTGCTACGAGTGACGGCGACGTAGAAAAGCCGGCGTTCGTCGGCTTCCGAAGTGTCGTACCTTGCGGCGTTCGGCACCGCCTGCCTGGGCAGGATGTGCCATTTCGTCCGGCCTCGGCCGCCAGTGGACGACGGGAAGCGGTTCTTCTGGAGCGCCGGAATGAAGACGACAGGCCACTCCATCCCCTTGGCCTGGTGAATCGTCAGGATCTGAACGGCATCTGGCTGCGCGAAACCCTTCGCGTCACCGCCCTCCTCGTAGTAATCGGGCGCCTCATGCTCGAGCCAGCCAGAGAAGATGCGGTACTTCTCTTGCGGTTCCGACTGGAAGTAGATCTGCTCGAAGTCCGAAATTACCTGGCTGAATTTTCCGAGGTTGTAGAAGACGATCTCACCGCGTGGCGCTCCAGTGCTGGTCGAGGGGACCCGCTCTTCACGAATCGCGGTCGCCTCGAGGAAGTCCAGATACGTGCGCTGGATGTTGTAGGTGCTCCAACGCTCGTCCGGAGTCCAGGTTCGCGCGCGCACGAGCACCGCGAGCCCGCGATCAAGATCGGCGTCAGTTAGCCCGACCTGGGCGGCGAGCCAGGCGACCCGGACGGCCGCCTCGTCCACGCTGCCGTCGATGAAACTGAACATCGAGACGGCGGCGATTGCCTCTGGTGTCTCAAACAGGCCGGCAAGGCCCGACGCCATGTACGGTATTCCGGCGGCCCTGAGCTCATTAGCGATCGATTCACCGCTCTTGTTGGCGCGGGTTAGGACGGCGAAGTCGGACCAGCTCAGCCCCCGTGGTTCTGCATCGGGGGTGTCCTTGAAGGGAAGACCTCGTAGATCCAAGACCTTCTTCACGATCCAGCGCGCTTCGTCGCTAGGAGAGGCGAAGGTGAGGGCGAGAAGGTCGCCGCGCTCGTAGGTCTGGTGACCGGCCGCGAGCATCTTTTTCGGCAACCGGTTCGGGTCGTTGACCTCGGCGATCTTTCGTCCGGTTTCGACGATACCTTCGCTCGACCGGAAATTCTCGGCGAGCGTGTTGGACTGGACTGCCGGGTATCGCGTCGAGAACCCGAGGATGTTACCGATATCGGAGCCGCGCCATTGATAGATCGTCTGATCGTCGTCGCCGACGACGCAGATGGTCGCGCCCAAAGCGTGCAGCCGTGCGACGAGGGCTTCCTGTATCGGGTTGACGTCCTGATACTCATCGACCACGACGTGCTTTATGTGGCGTGCCATGAACTTCTGAAGCCGAGTGGCTTCCTCGTCGTCCGCGTAAAGAGCGGCGACCGCCTCGACCAGGATTCCGGAGAAGTCGAGGTAAGCATGACGATCGAGTAGCTGACGGTACAGCCCGTGGGCCTCCTTCAGGCCTTCGGGGAGCCGTGCGGGGTCGACCGTGTCCTCCTGAATGACGTTGAGAGCCTGGAGATAGACTTTGACGTCCTGCCTCGCGAGGTGCTGTCCTTGGCTGGGGCCGGATAGGATCTCGACGCGGCCCAGGCCGGACTTCTGGCTATTCCGGGCGACGAGCAGCCGGTTCTGTACTTCAGGGAGGACGCCGTACTTCAGGAACCGATAGAGGCCGGTCTGAAGCACTTCCAGGCAGAAGCCATGGATCGTCCCTACGTACATTTCGGCAAGGCCTGGGAGTAGGCCGAACTCGGCCTTTACGAGACGAGAGATGCGGTCTTTCAGCTCCGCGGCAGCCTTGTCGGTGAACGTGAACGCGACGATGTTCGCCGGTCGGACTCCTTGACCCCGCTGACGCTTCAGGATCTCGACGATGCGTGCCGAGATGACTTCGGTCTTGCCGGACCCGGCGCAGGCGATGACCTGCAGGTTTTGGTCGACACAGGCGACCGCCGCGGCTTGGGAAGCGGTGTAGTTCACGTTTCGGAAAGAGTAGCAGCCCGCGCGGCATACGCTACCCATCGCGTGTTGATAAGCCGGGAAAGGGGAGAATCACTCCTGACGATGGCGCCGGACTCGAATCGCGGCCAAAGTGCCGGGCTTTGGGTGGACCCCCGGGAGTTCCCGGATCCGCCCCTTCGCCTGCCTGCCCGACCTCCGTCTCCCGATGTCAGCGGGATCCTCGAACTGATCCGCCTCTGCCGGGAGGGGCGCATCTACGAGATCGAACGGTGGATCCGAGAGGGCAGGCCGCTTCAGGCGATCGACTACCGTTCCGGGGCTCGATCGCACCGTCTCGACAGCCCGCTTCGGGTCGCGATCGAGACCCGGCAGTACGATCTAGCTCGGCTTCTCCTCTGCAACGGGTTTCTCCCCGACTCGGAACCGGAAAGTCTCCTCAATCTCGTCGTCCGGTCCCGAGCGAAGGATTTTCTCGAACTGCTCCTCGCGTGGAGCGCCGACCCAAAGCGGGTCCTGCCCGACACCGTTCTCGATACGTACGACGTGACTCTTATGGAGCGGTTCTGGGGGTATGGCGTTGACTACACTCGGGAGCACGTCCTCGCCCTCTACTTGGCCCGGGAGACAAAGAACAAGCCTGCCTATGGGTGGGCACGGAGACACCGGGATGATCCTCGGGTCGCCCGCGATCTGGCTATGGCGCTCGGGGAAGCCCTGATCGAGGATCGGGAGAAGGCTGCCCTTCTCCTGCTCTGGGCCGGTGCTGATCCCCACCTGAAAGTTCCGGATCTCCATTCGAGTGAAGATGAAGAGAGGGATCCGGAGTTTCAGGTTTCAGGTGTCGAGTGGTGTGTCACCTTCGGGAGAGGCTGTCTCCTCCCCCGGTTGAAGCCAGACCCACAGTTCGACGACATCGATCGCCTCTGGGGCTCTGTCTCCGATACAGCCTCGATGGACGTTCTCGCCAGCATTCGCCTCCCTACCGACTGGAGCCGCACGCTGCTCCAGAACGTTCACCGAATAGTCGGCGCATACGGAGACGTGTGGCGGGCACGAAGTGTGATTGAGATCGCCAGCGGAAGGTATCAGGCCCGGATCTCGAAACTCGATGCCAGAGGATGTTCGTACCTTCGCCGTGAAGTACTTCGGGCAAAGGACACGGCGGATCTTCGCTGGACTCTTCGGTGGATGGGTCGGCCAACGAACTGCGAACCTTCCATCTACGCCGAGTTGACTCGAACGGCGTCGATGCAATCGAAGCTCGTGGAACTCGGGGTCCTCAGGCGCTCACGTAGCGGCAGCCCACCGTCGCGGACAGAGCGCAACGAGAGGACCTGAGGTAGCGCTCCGACGCCGGCGGGGGAATAGGATCAGCGGTCGGAGGGAAACATGCCCAAGAAGAGTCTCGAGGAAACTGTCAGGCAACTTGCGCGCTTCAACAACCTACTGCTGGACTACATCCGAAAGAGCGACGGGTACACACAGCCAGGGGCGAAGAAGAAATCACTGGAGGAGCTGCTCAAGGAACTCCGTGATGAGCTGAAGCGGGGAGATTTCGCGGGCGAGAACCCGTTCTAGGTCTGGCGCCGCGGCCGCAACACGTTCCAGTAGATTTCGAACCCGGTCAGCCTCCGGCACGCGGGCGTCGTGCACGCACGAGGCGGCACGCGGCGGCCCAATTCGCGTTTGATGGACCTTCTTTTCACGCGAGATGTGACTCCCGCTGATCGGAAGTTCACTTGCGCCCTCTTCTCTGCACACGGTCCGATAACGTGTCTAGTGTCAAAATGACGGGTTCTAGTCAGGCCGCATCGACGCCACTGTCAAAGGTATAGGAGCCGATCGCGAAAGCCGGATTTCGAGCCAGATTATGGGGTCGGGCGCAAGTCGGATTTCGTCCCCTTCGAACCCTCGGGGGGAGGCGCGATAATCAGTAAATAACTGACCTCAGGGGGTCAGACTCGAGGATGTGACGAGCCCCAATCGCTCCCAACTTATCGTCGTTGCTGCGCGTGAAATGATTGATTAATGGCCACTTCTTGTCGAGCACAATGTTCGGTCAGTCACCTCTCCGTGGGCGGCACGCGCGCCCACGGTAAATACCCAGGCTTATTTACTCCCCCCTCGCCAGACTCGCCCGACGTGGGCCGACGTCGCGCGAGGAATGCGGCTCGTGGAGCTGGAGAAGCTTGCGCACGACCAGGGTCCTCTATTCCGCACGCGTCATTTCGAAGAGAGAGCCACTTCCCGTCGCGTTGTCGTTCACGACGCCATACGCGACGAACCGCCCCTCGCCCGCGACGCGCGTCACGACGGCGTACGCGTCGCCGCTCAGCGGCGCGAGGGGCCGGTTGAACTGCCGCCGCTCGCCCGGCTGGAGCATCACGGGGGCCAGCGACCCGAGGGACGAGCCATCCGAGGCCCGAAAGGAGACCGCGAGGGTCGTGGCCGGGCCGCCCGCCGGCTCCGCGTTCGCGACGGCGACGTTCGAGCGGAAGGCGGCGGATTCGAGGAGGCCGGGAACGATCGCGCGCGTCCGCGCCCACCGACCCTCAGCGAACGCGGGAACGGACGTCCCGTACTCGGCCGAGGATCCGATCGGTTTCGCGAGGATGACCGCGTTCACGAGAAGTGCAGAAGCGCCTTCCGGATCGTCGCCGGAGAACGTGAGCGTGCCTTCGACGTTCCCGGACGGGATGAAGGCCCCGTTCGCCCCGACCCACGCGATCGCGTCGGGAATGTGCAGGACCTCGCCCTCGTCGAGGGCCACGGAGAAGGAGGAGGCGGTAGTCGACCCGGCGGGCCGCCACGTGATGGTGTACGTCACCTTCTTCGGCAGAAAGACGACGAACGCGGCCCGGCCGAGCGACAGCTCCGTCCGGTAGCTCGCGTACGCGGACGTGACCGATACCACCGCGGGGAGGAACCTTACGAGCTGCGTCGGGATCGTGCCCGGCACGTCCGCGCTCACGATCGTGACGTCTTCCACACCGGGGTCGTTCCTCACGCAATAGCCGAGGACGTCGTCACTCGGCAGGCTGCCGAGCTGCCCGACATAGAGGACCTTGTCCAGGTTCGCGGCCGCGGGATCGACCTGAACAAGGGTTCCGGACGGCACCACGAGGGGAGAGGGGGGATCGGTTCCATAGTTCGTCGCGCTTTGGTCCTGCCCCGGCCCATCGGCAGCGGCCGAGGTCGCGAGGTGCAGACGGGAGCCGGCCCGTGCGTCGGGAGGGAGCAGCGGGGTCCAGCCTGTAGAGCTGCCCGAATCGCGCCCCATGACCGTCGCGCCCGCGGTCCCGTCGCTCGCGGGGTTCCAGACCCGCACGGCCGCGAACGCGTCGCGGTCTTCCTCGAGGCCTTCGAACTCGATGGACAGCGGCCCGACGAAACCCGGGACCGGGTCCTCGAGGCGTACCTGTCGCCCCGGCGCGAGCGGCACGTCGAACGCCGGCGAGGTCGCCGCACCCGGCAGAACGTGAGCGATGCAAGACCGCGTGGCCGAAAAATTGGCGATGACGAGCGTCGTTCGGTACCTCTGTCCTCCGACGCCGGTCGTGTCCACGGACGCCGCAATGCCCTTTCGGACGCGGGCCGTGGGCAGCAGCAATCGGTCGTGTCGCGCGCCGCCCGCATCGTAGGACGTGGACGTCGCAAAGAGTCCGCTGGGGTCCACTGAGAACCCGGTCTGGTCGCCGCGCTGCGCGAGAACGCCTGCGTCCGTGAGCGACAGCCCGCCAAGCAGCAATGCCCCTCCGAACGCGGCAAGGAAATCCTCTCCCTGCTTCGTCCCGAGCCCGCGCTGGCAATCCTGCTGTGTGATCAGCGTCCGGGTTCCGGACGAGGTCACCTCGATGAGGGCCGCCGGCAGGGACGCGGTATCGGGCTTCTGCTGCACGGAAAGAAACGTCCGACTGTCGACCGCTGCACCGTCCCTCAGCCAGAAGTCCGTCAGATTGGGAAACGCCGGAACGAGAGCCTGGCCGTCCGAGCCATCCTCGGCCAGCCGGTAGGCATCGCCGGAAACGCCGAAGATGAAGATGGAGCCACCCATCTCACGGACGTGGGCTGTCGGGTGGTTCTCGAATCCCCCGCCAGGCGCCGGGCTCGGGAACGCGGGATTGTGGAAGGTCGTCAGGACGCCATCGCGATAACGGAGCAGCGCGTCCACCTGGGCCGAGATCCAGAACTCGTTCGGTGTCACGACCGTGGGAGGGACGGCCGCGAAAGACGTCGTGAACACATCCGCCTGGAAAGCTCCGAGATCCGTCCATGCAGAGCCGTCGAAGGCGAGTAACCGGGAGCCGTTCACGAGGATGGGCCGGTTCTGGAACACGAACCCTCTGGGAACGTTGTCCGTGAGGGGCGGCCGCGGAAGCCGGGTCCAATCGGTTCCGTCCCTTCGCCAGACCTCGGCGCCGCGGACGGCGAAGAGCGCCGTGTCCCCGACGAGAAACGCGTCCGCCTCCGGCTCCCCGGCGATCCCCGTCGTCGCGTTCCAGCCCGCGCCGCTGAAAAGCTGTACGTCAGAGCCGGTGCCTGCGGCGAAAAGGCGGCTCCCCGCGACGAAGTAGCGAGCTCTTACGAAGGGCGCCGCGACGGCCTCGAAGGCGCCGCTGCGGAGGCGGTACAGCAGGTCGTTGCCGCTGAACCCGGTGGTGTAAAGGACTTCGCCGTTCCACTCCGTGAACTCGCGATCATAGAAATCGCCTGAACGCGGCAGGAGGACGGAAGGCGAAAGACCAGTCGGTGTCAGCCGACGGATCTGCTCGTCGACCGGAGAAACCGAAGCAATCGTCCAGAGATCGTGGTCGGTCGTGAACAGCCCGTAGCCCGACTCGTCGAGGCGTGGAAGCAGAGTCCAGTTTTCGCCGTCCAGCCGGTAGAGCGGAATCGAGGCGTCGCCGTAGCCCCCGACCCTCGAGAGCTGCGTCCGCGCGCTGGGGCCGCCGCAGGATGCCGGCAGAGCCCTGAGATAGAGCACGTCGCCCGCCGCGTCGAACTCGCCCGTGCACGTCGGGCTCATCGCTTCCTCGCGAATGCTCCCGTCGCCGAGCGCAACCGAGAACACCCGTATTCCGGAGGGATTCGGACAAGCCGTCGAACGGCAAAAGGCGTCGAAGCCGCCTTTCGTGAAATAGAGCTTCGTCGCTCCGATCGCGGAGGAAGCGTCGATCGCCCCGAGGTTGGCGATCTCCCTCCAGGTATCGCCGTCCAGCCTCAGCAGCCTTGTCTGGGTTAGGTCAGGCGTGAAAGTGAAGAATCGCCCGGCACGAAAGAAGGGGGTCCCGGCCGGAAGGGGCGTCTCGGCGCCGGACACGTCGAAGAGATGGACCGCATGCCAGGAGGAGCCGTCGAACTCGTATGCTCCGGACGCGTCGAAGGCGAGCGTCCGACTCTCGTTTCCGAGAACCAACCCGACGTTCGGCGCACGCGGACCCTCGACCGGCACCGTCTTCCAGAAGACGCCCGCGGATCCGGGATGAGACACAGACACAAAACAGGCAAGAACGAGCCCCATGGCGATGCGATAGGCCTTTTCCATCTGATGGAAGTGCGGGCAGTCCGGGTCACCTCACAGCCTTGCATGAGAGGCGCATTTCGCTCCTCTCCTGCTACGCTTCGCCCTAGACCCTGGAGCGATGACTTCTCGGAGGCACGTATTGGCTCGAAACCTGTTCGCGATTCTCGACGACCTGACCGCAAACCTGGCCGAGCTGAAGGCGACCTTGGCGCCACTCGCGCTGATCGGAGGCACGGTCGTATCGGAGGCCAGAAAGCCCGCCGCTTCACCACAGCGGCGCGCAACGGGAGCACCCTCACGCAGCCGCGGCCCCATCAGCGCTAAGCGTCGCGCGGCGATGCGGGAGCAAGGGCGCTACATGAGCGCCATAAACCCACTCTCGGCTGCCCAGCGCGCGCAGGTCAAGAAGCTGCGGGCAGCGAAGGGAGTCGACGCGGCGATCGCGCTCGCGCAGAGGCTCCAGCGATAAATCCGGACGTTCGACAAGAGGGTGGCCGATCTCAGTTGGCTCGATCGCGCGCCAGGAAACGGAACGCTTCCAGATCGATAGCCCGCGGATCACTCGTCACAAACGACAAGCCGTCCTTCGGGAGAATCGGTGCGACCTCCACGCGGTCGTCCGGGCCGACGCCGCCCGCGGCGCACACCTCTTCCTCGGTAGTGAGGTACTCGTACTCTTCGGTCCGAAGCGCGTTCTTCAGCACCGCGACCACGACCACCTCGTAGCCGCGCAAGTAGGGGTGCTCATCGCTGTCGCAGGTCGTGCAGCGGCCCATCACTTCGCCACCATGGGCGGTGATGTCACTTCATCGCCGCCGGCCGCTTCTATACTGCGCCCAGCTTTCATGACTCTCACCGCGGGCACGCGCCTCGGAACGTACGAAATCCTTTCGCCGCTCGGTGCGGGAGGGATGGGCGAGGTCTACCGCGCCCGCGACACCAAGCTCGACCGCGACGTGGCCGTCAAGGTCCTCCCCGCCGATCTGGCCAACGATCCCGAGGCGCTCTCCCGCCTCGAGCGCGAGGCGCGCGCGGTCGCGCAGCTCTCGCACCCGAACATCCTCGCCATCTACGACTTCGGGCGGCACGGTGAAACGGCATACGCCGTCACGGAGCTCCTCGAAGGCGAGACGCTGCGCCAACGCCTCGCGCAAGGTGCGCTTCCCGCCCGCAAGGCCGTCGATCTCGCGGTGCAGATGGCCGAGGGGCTGGCCGCAGCCCACGAGAAAGGGATCGTTCACCGCGATCTGAAGCCTGAGAACGTCTTCGTGACAGGCGAGGGACGGGTGAAGCTGCTCGACTTCGGCCTCGCGAAGCAGACGAGTCCGGGCAGCGGCCCGGTCTCGGGGCTGTTGACGGCCGAGAAGTACACCGAGCCCGGCACGGTGCTGGGGACCGTGAGGTACATGTCCCCGGAGCAAGTGCGGGGCGAGGCGGTGGATCACCGCTCGGACATCTTCTCCCTCGGCGCGGTTCTGTACGAGATGCTGGCGGGCCGACAGGCGTTCGGGCGCGAGACGGCTGCGGAAAGCATGACGGCGATCCTGAAGGAGGACCTGCCGGAGATCGCCGCGAGTGGCTCCGGGCCGTCACCCGCGCTGCAGCGCATCGTGCAGCACTGCCTGGAGAAGAAACCAGGCGAGCGTTTTCAGTCGGCGCGGGACATCGCCTTCGACCTGCAGGCGCTCTCGGGGTCCGCTGTCACGAGCGGGCCATCGGTCGCCGTCACGCGCAGGGGTTCGCGTCTGTGGCTCACCGCTATTGCCGTCGCTGCCGTGCTGGGTGCTGCCACCGTCGCATCGTACCGAACGGGGCAGAAGGCGGGTCTGCGCTCGGCCGCGGAGACCACCTTCCGCCAGATGACCTTCCGCCGGCAGATGATCTTCCAGGCCGCCTTCATGCCCGACGGCGAGACGATCGTCTACAGCGCGGCGCTCGGTGGCAACGTCCCTGAGTTATTCGTGATCCGCCCCGGAGAGCCCGAGCCTCAGCCGCTCGGTCTTCCGCGCACACATCTCCTGTCGATCTCCTCCAAGGGGGAGCTGGCCGTCCTCACAAACGCCCGCTTCGTCCGGCAGAGGCTCTTCATCGGCACTCTCGCCCAGGTTTCGCTCGGAGGTACAGCCCCCCGGGAGATCTTCGAGGGTGTCCGTCAAGCCGACTGGTCGCCGGACGGTTCCGAGCTGGCCATCCTTCACCTGGCCGAAGGTAAGGACCGGCTGGAGTTCCCGATCGGCAAGGTGCTCTACGAGACTGCGGGCTACCTGAGCGACCTGCGTGTCTCGCCCCGAGGCGACCGGATCGCCCTGTTCGAGCACCCCAAGCAGTGGGACGACCGCGGGACGGTGATCCTCGTAGACCGGGCGGGCAAGCGTAAGGTCCTGTCCGGCGAATATTGGGGGGAAGAGGGACTGTCCTGGTCTCAGGCAGGCGACGAGGTCCTCTTCACCGCGAGCACGGAAGGGAGTGCTCAGACCCTCTACGGCGTCGATCTTTCCGGACGCCGGCGAGTCGCCCTTGCGAGCGCCGGGGGATTGACGATGCATGACATTTCCCGCACCGGACGCTGGCTCGTGACCCGTGACGATGGTCGCGGCGAGATCTCGGTCCTGGCCCCGGGCGCGAGCATCGAGCGCGATCTCTCCTGGCTCAATGACTCGCTTGCCCCATATCTTTCGCGGGATGGGCGCATGCTGCTTTTCGGGGACGACTCCGCTAGCGCCGGACCAAACTACGCGGTCTGCCTGCGGACAACCGATGGCGGTCCGGTCGTACGCCTCGGAGAAGGCTCTCCCTGCGGCCTCTCGCCGGACGGGAAGTCGGCCCTCGCCATCGTCTTCACGCCGCCGCAGCTCGTGATCTACCCGACCGGCCCTGGAGCGGCACGGCGCCTCCCACGAGGCGACCTGGAGACATACCAATCGGCCGGCTGGTTCCCGGACGGCAAGAGTGTTCTGGTGGTCGGCAACGAGGCCGGCAAGGCTTCGCGGTGCTACGCGCAGGACGTCTCGGGCGGTCCGCCACGGCCGGTCACACCGGAAGCAACAATGAACGGCAGCGTTTCTCCGGGCGGCCTGCAAATCCTGTACTCGAAACTCGGGGCCTGGTTCATCCAGCCCGTCGCGGGAGGGACAGCTCAGACCGTGCCCGGGTTGACCACGGACGACCGACTCATCCGATGGAGCGCGGATGGCCGCTCCGTTTACGTCTACCGCGTTGCCAATATGCCGTTCCGATTCGAGCGGCTTGACCTCGCCACCGGCCGCCGCGTGGTGATTGGCGAGGTAGCTCCCGCCGACAGGGCTGGTGTGATCTACAGCAAAGGGGCCGCGCTGTCGGAGGACACCAAGTCTTACGCGTACAGCTATGAGCGGACGACATCGCAGCTCTTTGTGGTGGGGGGCGCGCGATGATCCTCCAGTCCGGTACGCGCCTCGGTCCGTACGAGATCCTGGCCCCGATCGGCGCCGGCGGCATGGGCGAGGTCTACCGCGCGCTACGCTTCCCGGCTGATCAGGAGAAATCACTTCTTGGAGGCACTTGATGGCCCGTCATCTATTCGCGATTCTCGACGACCTGACCGCAAACCTGGCCGAGCTGAAGGCGGCGTTGGCGCCGCTCGCGCCGATCGGAGGCACGGTAGTTACCGAAGCCGGGAAGCCCGCCGCCTCAACGCAGCGACGTTCGAAGGGAGCGCCTTCACGCACAGGAGGCCCCATCAGCGCCAAGCGTCGCGCAGCAATGCGGGACCAGGGGCGCTACATGAGCGCCATAAACCCACTCTCGGCCACCAGGCGGGCGCAGGTCAAGAAGGTGCGGGCCACAAAGGGAGTCGATGCTGCCATCGCGCTCGCGCAGAGGCTCCAGCGATAGATCCGGTCGTTCGATAAGAGGGTGGCCGATTTCAGTTGGCGCGATCGTGCGCCAGGAAACGGAACGCCTCCAGATCGACCGCCCGCGGATCACTCGTCACGAACGACAAGCCCTCCTTTGGGAGAATCGGCGCGACCTCGATGCGGTCGTCCGCGCCGACACCACCCGTGGCGCGTACCGCTTCCTCGGTGGTGAGGTACTCGCACTCCTCGGTCCGAAGCGCGTTCTTGAGCACCGCGACGACGACCACCTCGTGGCCGCGCAGATAAGGGTGCTCATCGCTGTCGCAGGTCGTGCGGCGGCCGATTACACGCGTTGGGTCGGTGTGCACCTGGACATCGGGCCGCAGGGGGATGGCGACATCCTTCACCCTCGCATTCTCCCCCTCACGCGAGGTTCCGATCAGAGAGGACGTTCGCGAGGAACTCGTCCGCGGCCCTCGCCTCGGTCTCGCTGGCCAGTTCGACGATGACGCGCGCGTTCCAGGCTTCGACCGAGATGACCCAGCGCGCGCCGAGCGCCTCGCTCCGCTTCTCCATCTCTGAGGCGAGGTCGTAGATGAACGCCGCCACCTGACGGTGGTGCGCCCTCGGCCCCTTCGCGTTGATTGGGACGATTGTCGCGATCGGGCTTCCAGCCGGCGTGTGGCTCAGCTCCGCCCGGTAGATGCGGTTGGTGAAGGGGGTGTTGGTCTTCCTCATCGCGGCCTCCTGGAGGCGTTTCGCCTCTGGGACATGAGGCTCAAACGGGGGTGGAAAGGCAAGGCGAAGATGCCCGAATCCCCCGCGCAAACCCCCTCATACGCCAGGAGGCGCCACAAGCTGCGCGAACGGACAGACGCACACAACCCTTGCGGTCTGCCGCGAAGGCCGCCTCGGCGCAACGTCGCGCGAAGGGGGCGGCTTCAGGTGCGAGAGGTCCCATTAGCGCCAAGCGCGCGCAGGTCAAGAAGGTGCGGGCCGAAAAGGGAGCCGAGGCTGCCATCGCGCTCGCGAAGAAGGTCGCCCTGTAGGATTGCCGATCTCCCGCGTCGAGCCTGCGGACCTCGCGCCTGTGAATCGCTTCGTCGAGCCGGTTGAGGCTGGTCATGACTCGGCCTCTTTCTCGTCTAGACCTGCAGCGTCAATCACCGTCAAAAGCTGATTGGCAAGCAACTCCCCCAGCAGCTTCTCCATCTGAGTCAGGTCGCCTTTGTCGGCCGCTTCGAGAGCGTCGTAATAGGGCATTTTGTCTACGGAGATCAAGTCGGGGATCGTTTTCGTTCCAGGTATCCGATAGCCGAGGCGCACACAAAGGACTAGGTACGAGAGGGCCCTCGACGTCCTTCCGTTGCCGTCCACGAAAGGATGAATCCAGTTTACCTTCCACATCACATACGCCGCGAGGTGAATAGCCGACTTTCGGAAGTTCTCGTTAACGTGGTCACAGAGCTCTTCAATCAATCCTGGAACCAGAAAACTCGCGGGTGGGGTATGTTTGCTTTCGGCTATTGCGACCGAACCGGGTCGCCAGTTCCCTGCATACAAGCTCAGGCTTTCGAGTGCAGCTCGATGAAGGTCGAGGATCATAGACGGCCTGAGGCGGAATGGTTTTGGCCCCGTAGAAGAGGTCCAGTGTTCAACCATGGTCATGACAAGGTCGAACTGATTGACGGCGTTACGGGACTCGACCGTCGCCTTCTCTACGGGATCGGTTACTAGTTCGGCTTCACGGGCGGTGCTGTGCCGCTCAGCCGTCATGCGCCAGCCTATTTCGGCTTCGTTTTCAGCGCTTCCGCTTCTTTCGCGATCATCTCGCGCGTCACACGGCTGTTCTCGATCGTCGCGTTCCCGTAGGCAAAGCTACGCCTCTGCTCTTCCTTCTGAGAAGCCGAGGGCGTGATCGCCCGAGACTTCTGGATGAGGGTGTGAAGGTACTTCGTCATTTTTCTCTCCGCCGGACTAAGAATTGTCGGAAGCGCCAGCCACTTTCATATCACCGCGCGAGCTTCATCGTCAGGCTCCATCCCTCATTACGCTGCGNNCGCAGCGTAATGAGGGATGGAGCCTCTGTCAAGTTCGAGGCCCGAACCGTGGTGCCGGTCCGGGACCGAGTTCTTTCGGACCCGATCCTTAGCAGCTCAATCGACCGCCAGCGAAGCCGGCACCCTTTCGGCAATGCGGACGAGCCACGGGACTGATCGCCGTAAGGTGTCCCGGTTGCTCGACGTCGCCGTGCTTCCGAATCGTCACTGAGAATCCCACGGCGACTCCTTAACGATCTCTTCCGCTTTCGCGATCAGCTCGTCGACCGGGATGTCGTACCGCTTGGCGAGGCGCTCGGCCTTTCTTCGAACGTCGTAGACCGTATGCTCGCGACGATCCCGCCATTCGGACGGCCTCCGGTTCTTCAGCCAGAAGATCATCGCGGTCGTGTCTTTGTCGACGGTCGCCTTCGTGTAGAGAGCCTTGATGACGACCTCGTCCGCCGCGGCGCGAGCGTCCTCGATGCGCGCTGTCAGGTCCTCATCGCGCTTCACGGCCGCCATCAGCGTCGACCGCGGGATGCTGAGGATCTTCGCCCCGAGCGCCCAGTCCGCACCGGCTTCGAACGCACCCACGAGGCGGTCCGCCATCGACTGTGTGAGCGTCAACACGGCGCAGCCTCGAGCACGGCCTTCTCGCCCGTGTACTTCTCCCACCGCGTGACGATGACGTCCACGAAGATGGGGTCGATCTCCATCGCAAGGCAGCGACGCCCGGTCTTCTCTGCCGCGATGATCCCCGTGCCGCTGCCGCCGAACGGCTCGTAGAACGGCTCACCGGTCGCAAGGTGGTTCTCGATCGGGCGCGTGTAGAGGAGGACCGGTTTTTGTGTCGGATGATCGACCCGCTCTTCCTGGCTCCCGGCCATGAGCATTTTCGGGCTGCGCGCCTGCCAGATCGTGGTCTGATCGCGCGGTCCCAGAAATGGCGGCGATCCCTTCTTCCGCGCGTACCAGCACGGCTCATGCTGCCAGTGGTAGTGCTGGCGGCTCAGGACGAGCCGTTCCTTGTCCCAGATGATCTGCTGCGAGAGTACGAAGCCGATTCGCCGGAGCCCGGTTCCAACCTCGATCGCGAACGCCGATGCGTGCCAAACGTACGCGACCGTGAGGCTTGGCACGAGTTCGAACGCCTCGCTCCAGTCGGCGCGGGTGTCGCCGCTGATCGAGGTGTTCGTGTGGCCTTCTTTCCGCTGCAGGTAGCTCGGCTGCGCGGGACCGAGCCCGTTGATGCCGGCGCGGTCGCGCCACTCCATGTCGAGCGAAACGCCATACGGCGGATCCGTGAGAAGGAGAAATGGCCTTTCCTCGCCGAGAAGGCGAGCCACGGCGGCGGCGTCCGTGCTGTCGCCACAGAGCAATCTGTGCCTCCCCAGAACGTACAGGTCGCCGGGCTTCGACACCGGGACAGTCGGGGGTTCGGGGACATCGTCCGGATCCGCTGCGCGCGCTTCGCGCTTCATGCGCGCGATGAGTTCGTCAATCTCAGCGCTCCCAAAGCCGGTCAGATCGATCGCAGCAGAGCCCAGCTCTTCGAGAACCCTAGCCAGCGCCGGCTCGTCCCACTCGCCCGAGATCCGGTTCAGGGCCAGGTTGAGCTGCCGCTCGCGGGTCGAGTCGAGGTCGACCCACACGACCGGCAGCGTTTCGATTCCCTCGGCCTCAGCCGCCTTGACGCGCTGGTGGCCGCCGACGATGAGACCCGATCTCCTGTTGGCCACAATGGGCTCCACGGTGCCGAAGGTCCGCATGCTGCGCCCGAGCGCGGCGAGCTGGTCGGCATCGATCCGACGCGGGTTGTAGGGCGCGCCCATGCCGAGCAGCTTCGTGACGGGCACACTCTCGCTTTTTAGGGCGTCCATGACGGCAGCCATTCATGAGAGTTTCGGGCCAGGTATCGCGCTGCAACAGCACTCACTAGCTAGCCCTTGTGGAATCGTTCTCGCGAACTGGCGGATATGCACCGCGGATGGTTCCGCGGTCCTTCAACGTAAGGAGCGTCTCGATCGTGAGGAGGCCCGTCCCGCACGCTCGGCACTTTCGGCGCCTGATGACTCCCTCCTCGGCGTGGGAGGTCTCGATCACCCAGAGCTGGAGCGAGCCGCAGCCTCGACACCAGACTCCGGCCTCGGTGCGGGAGGGGTCAGTCGTCACTGGGCACCCACCACGGCCACGGCCGTAGGGGAGTCGGAGACCGGGCCGATCAGCCCGCCGAGGAGGAGCTTCCCGCGAGCATTTCGGGAGACCCCGCAACGACCGGGTGTCCGTGTTGTGTCCGTGTTCTCCCGGACACTAGGCCGACTAGGCGGCAAACCAGGACCCTTCCGAAAGGGCCTAAACCTTTGAGTTTTGGCCCTCCAGGGGAGTCCAGTGCAGGCAAGAATGGTGGAGGCGGGGGGAGTCGAA
>PLZI01000007.1 GCA_003152095.1 Acidobacteriota bacterium
AACTTGCCGACGACGAAGAGAATCAAACCCAGCCCTGACAGGAGGGTGATGAGACTCAGGGCGCTCCAAACATAGGCCTCGGTGGAAGGACGGTTTCCCGCGTTGGGCTCGTAGGGCCAGTTGTTGGTGTACGAGTAGCCCTTGCCGGGGCGGTTGGCGACCGTCGCCCAGGCCGCCCACGCGAAGTACGAGGTGAGAGCGTCCAACTCGCCCGGGTCGCGGATGTACTTCGCGGGCAGGCCCGGCGCGGGCTTGTCTCCCGAGAAGTACGCGGCCCACTCCGCCTTCTGAGTCTCCCAGGCGGCCGCCTCGGCCGGAGAGAACCGCAGCGCGCCGGTGCCGGGGTCGTAGCGGTTCTCCTTCAGCAGGCGGTGGACGGCGGCGTCCACGCCCGAGGCCGCGTCCGGATCGAGGTCCGCGTACGGGCGGCCGTGACGCTCGCGGGCGAGAACGTCGCGGGCGATCTCCGCCAGCCGGTGCAGGTACTCGGCGCTGTAGTCCGGGCCGAGGTACGCCCCGTGGCCCCAGAGCGTGCCGTGCTCCATGAGGCCGCGCTTGAGGAAGACCTCCTGCCCATGTTCGACGTCCTTCCGCGTGAAGAGGGTCGCCCCGGCGGCGCCGGTCACCCGCTCGGGGATGGGCGGGGCGTTCGTGTAAGTGAGGACAGTCACCAGCGTGAGGAGGCTGAAGCCGAGCGCCATCACGAGGATGACGGCGTGGCGCCACCAGGGCGAGAGCGGCTTCTCCGACGGGTCGGTCGACATGGCTGACTACTCTTTCATGATTGCGGGACAGCGCGAAAGGTCCCCTCGTAGATCGCGGGGCCACCCCGCGTGAGTGTGCGGCCGGCGACCGGGCGGTTGTACTCGGTGAGCGGCCCCGGCGGGTCCTTCTCGAACCCGGCTCGGAGCAGCTCCTCCGTCAACTGCTCCTCGGTTAGGAAGCACTGGGGTTCACCCGCGAACTGGGTGAACACGAACGGCTCGCCCGGGACTGGCTGGTCGTCGGGGGCGAGCGTGGCGCGCGGGAGAAAGTGAAGACGAACAGGCCCGCGTCCGGCCGGGCGACGCGTGCCGCCTCGGCGATCGCGCGGCGGAACTCGGCGGCGGACCGCGCGAGATTCCAGATTCCGTGAGCGACCACGAGGTCGATGCTCGCGTCACCCAACGGCAGTCGGTCCATGGGTGCGCGCACGAGCGCGACCCGCCCCGCAACGCCTTCCGACGCAACCCGGCGCCCTCCCGCCTCCAGCATGGGCCACTCCATGTCGGTGCCGACCACGGTGGCGCCGTGCGCCGCCATGGGTGCTGCGTTGCGCGGGCCGCACCGCAGCCCATGTCGAGGATGCGCAGCCTCGGCCGGCGGGCGAGCTCGGCGCGGACGAAAGCAAGGAGGATCTCGTTGGCGGCGGCCACGATCCCGGCCGCCACGGCCTCCACCGGCGCGCCGTGCTCGCGGCAGGCCTCGTCGAGCGGGCGTCATCCGCCGCATCCTCGACCACCTTGGCGCCTCGGCTCGCCGCGCTACCCTGGATCGCGCTCCGCCTCCCGCAGCCGCCGCGGTCCCCGTTTCCCCCTGATCCCCCTGACTGCCGGGGCCGACGCCAGTGCCCCGGCGCAGGCGACAGGGCGGAGGCATGTCTCGGCCACGACCCGACGCGCGCAGAGATTCACCTCATGCTCCTGAAAAAACGCCCAGAGACCGCGACGGGCACCTCGTGAGCCCTCGCCTTGGAGGGCGGCGCCGCCCTCCAAGCCTTTCGCACTCCGTCCCGACCTTCAGGCGCGCCGCGGACGAAAATCAAAGTTACTATCCCCATGTTCAGTCTCCTTCCTGATCCTGTCCTGTTCGTTCCACCTTACCCGATGATCACCTCGTAAAATTGGGGAGTTCGGGTGCCGTCAAACAGGGGCCCGACGCGCTTGCCGGCTTCGGCGTGGGCAGGGCTATCGTGCATGGCCATGAAGGTTTCCTGGCTCGCATGCTCCACGATGGCGGCATAATTGCCACCTTTCATGGGCTTCAAAAGCCGGCGACCAATATGGCCGTTGTAATTCGCAAACTCCTTGTTTGTCCAGGCAAACCACTCCCGAAACTCCGCGTCCTTCCCCTCTTTTATAGGCGGAAAATTGATAATCACGACAAACATGACGATACCTCCTTTACGGTTGTGCAGCGGGTTCAAACGCAAAGACCGGTCTCCGCCGCAAATGGACATGGTTACGATTTAAGAGAGTAGGGGTAATCGGTCAGTACGACCGGTCCCTCATTCCCAACCACAACGGTGTTGTGGTTGCGGTCATATTCGTTTCCTCCCTTTCGATCCTCAGTGCTTGTGCTCGCCCCCGGGCGACCCGGCGTGGTGGGAAGCCGACGTGGTGGCATCTGAGTGTAGGCGCTCGACGTAGTGCGTGAACTCCACGTACGCCTCGACGAACTCGCGACCAGCCGCCACGCTCGCATCGGCCTGTTTCTTCGCAGCGGCTGCACGCGCGAACCGCTCGCGGATCCCTTCCTCGACGTGATGGGTGATCCCTTTCACGAGCTGGTCGGCGTTCCCGCTGTCGAGGGCCTGGTCGGCCAGGGCGATGGCCGGCTCGATGGGCGTCCCGGCGGGCAGGATGCCGGTGTAGGGCGCTCCCTCCCCGGCCCGGTGGATCCTCACCAGGTTCTCGAAGAAGTACTGGTCGGCCAGCGCCTGTGCCTCAGGGCCCTTTCCGCGGACCGCGAGCACCCGTGCGAAAGCCGCCTTGATCTCGGATTCCGCCTCGGGCTCGACCCACTTGAGGACGGGGGTGACGTCGCCTTTCGCGAGCGCGACCTTCGCGGCGGCCACGACAGGACCATCGGCCGTGTCGCAGTGGGCCAGAACCGGATGGGCCGCGAGGATCACTCCCAGGACGGCGGTGATGACGAATGATGTTCTCTGGATGCTCATTTCAACCATTTCCTTTGCTTCTCTTTTCGAGCCACTCCGTTGGGATGGCGTCTCCAACAACCTTCCACTCGTTACTCTGTCTGTCAATGCGTCGCGATGAATCAAAGCTCCCCTTCCATCCGTTTCAGGCGGACGCCTGCCAGTTGCACGCCGAGAACCGCCTGGACGTGACCGGACTCCGCCTGGGTCAATGCCGCCTCGGCGTCGAGCAGGTCGGTAATGCTGCTGGCTCCCGCTTCGTACCGGGCCCGGACGAATCGGAGCGTCTCGGTCGCCTCGTCCTTGAGGACCTCAGTCTGGGCAACCGCCTGCCGAGCCTCGAGGAGTCTCGCGTGGGCCGTCCAGATCTCCTGATCGATCCGGGCATAGAGCTGCCCCAGCTCCGCCTCCTTCACCGCCGCCTCGTTGGCGGCCTTCCGGCTCCTGTGCTTCGACGCGAAGCCGGTGAAGACAGGAATCTGGACGGTCAGCCCAGCCGACCAGTCCTTGTCGGCGGGCACGAAGCGGTCGTCGCGCCACCCGAAGGCCCCTTCCGCTTTCACCCGTGGCCCGAAGCTCGCCTTCGCGGCGGCGACGCCCCTGTTCGCGGCTGCCACCCTCTGGCGAAGCGCCTTCACCTCGGGGCGCTGCTCCCGGGCACGCGCCAACGCCACCGTCACTTCGGGCGGTTCCGTCCTCCGGGACGCCGTGTCCTCCGCGATCTCCACCGGGCGGTCGACGGGAAGCCCCATTGCCACGTTCAGGTCGCCCTTCGCGATCCGGACGTTGCTGTCGGCCCTCACGAGCGCGAGCTCGGCGTCGGCCACCTCGACGTGCGCCCTCAGAACGTCCGCCTGGGGCGCGGCGCCTGCCGCCTTTCGCACCGAGGCGATCCTCAAGTGATCTCGTCTCCGCGCGATGCGAGCGTCGGCCGCGACCCTGGCCGCCCGGGCTGCAAGCAGGTCGTAGTAGGCCTGTCGCACTCCCAGGACGACGTCTTGAATGACGCGGAGAGCGTCCTCCTCGGTGGCGGCCCGCCCCAGGGCCGTCGCGTCGAGCTCCGCTCGTCTCAGGCCGCTGTCGAAGAGAACGTAGCTCGCCTTCAGGCCGGTCATCCAATCGTCCGTCGAGCCCACGGTCGTCGCCGGGGCGTTCATGCCCTGTGGCAGGAAGACGTGGGTGTCGAACCGGCGGTAACGCGCGTCGAAGCCGACCTCCGGGTAGAACGGCGCACGAGAAATGCCCACCGCCTCCGTCGCGGCGGCCGTGCCTTCCTGGGCCGCCCGAATGAACGGGCTCCTCTCGACGGCGATCTTCACGCAGGTCTCGAGGTCGAGCGGATGGCTTGCCACCGGCTGAGCAGTGATCGGGAAAGCTGTCGCCGAAGCCAGGGCGAACGCCCCAACCGAGCGCAGGAAGAAATCGAGCAACGGGGGGTTCAATCGAGTGTGCATCGTGTTTGCCCTCACGCGAGCGTCTTCTTGAACTTCAGGGAGGCCAGACCCAGCATGGCGACGCCGAGGGCGGCCAGGGCCGCCATCTGCTCCCAGAGCGCCGGGAGGCCCACACCCTTGAGGAAGACACCGCGAATGATCACGAGGAAGTATCGGAGCGGGTTCGAGAGCGTCAGCCATTGGACGACCGTCGGCATGTTGGCGATGGGAAACATGAAGCCGGACAGCAGCACGGCCGGGAAGTAGAAGAAAAAGGCGCTCATCATCGCCTGCTGCTGCGTCCGGCTGACTGTGGAGATCAGCAGGCCGATCCCGATCGTGCTCATCAGAAAGAGCGTCGTGGCCACGAAGAGAAGCGGCAGGCTGCCGCGGATGGGGACGTCGAACCAGAAAACTGCGATGCCCGTGATGAGAAGCACGTCGAGGTAAGCGATGAGAGCGAACGGGATCGTCTTGCCGAGGATGAACTCCGCCTTGCGAATCGGCGTCACCATGATCTGCTCGATCGTGCCGATCTCCTTCTCACGCACGACCGCCATGCTCGAAAGCATCAGCGTCACGAGCGCCACGATCAGCGCGATGACCCCTGGCACGTAGAAGCGGCGGCTCTCCAGGTTCTCGTTGAACCAGGCGCGAGGCACGAGCGCGATACCCGTGGTGCCTGGCTTCGCACCGGTCGCCCTGGCGAGGCGCTCGGCGAGCACCGTCTCGCTGAATCGTCCCGTGATGGCGCCGGCGTAGTTCAGGACGAGGCCCGCGGTGTTGGAGTTCGTCCCGTCGACGAGAACCTGGACCTGGGCCCCTCGCCCGTTCCTCACCGCCTCGCCAAACCCGGCGTTCATCCGGATGACCGCGCGCACCCGGCCCCGGTCGATCAGCTCTTGCGCCCGTGCGTCCGTATCCACGCGCTCGACCACCCGAAACCAGCCCGAGTCGACGAAGCGGGCCACGAGCTCGCGGCTCTCGACGGTGCCGTCGAGATCGAAAATCGCCGTCCGGACGTTGCTGACGTCGGTCGACACCGCGTAGCCGAAGACCATCGCCTGGACGATCGGCATCAGGACGATGACTCCCTTCATCCGCGGATCCCGCAGGATCTGGATGAACTCCTTGACCAGCATCCTCTTGATGCGCTCGAGCATCGGCGTCACGCCAGCTTCTTCCTGAACTTGACGTTGGCCAGGACCAGCATGGCTGCCGCGAAGACCACGAGCAGACCGGCGTCGAAGGCGAGGACGTCCAGACCGACACCCTTCAGGTAGATCCCCTTCAGGAGCGCGACGAAGTAGCGGGCGGGCACGGCCAGCGTGATCAGTCGGACGGCGCGAGGCATGTTGTCGATGTCGTACATGAAGCCCGACAGCAGGAACGCCGGGAGGAACGTCGCAACCATCGCGAGCTGGCTCGCGAGGAGCTGGCTCTTCGTGACGATGCTGATCAACATGCCCAGAGAGAGGGCGCCCACCAGGAAAATCGCCGCCATCCCGAAGACGAGGGGCACGCTCCCCCGGAGCGGAACATGGAAGACGAACGCCCCCATCACAACCGACAGCAGGACGTCGAGCATCCCGATCCCCACGTACGGGAGGAGCTTGCCGAGGATCAGCTCCGGCCCCTTGAGCGGCGTGGAGACGAGCTGCTCCATCGTGCCGCTCTCCCATTCCTTCGCCACTGTGAGCGAGGTGAGGAGGGCGGCGATGACCATCATGATGACGGCGATCAGGCCCGGGATGATGTAGTTGCGTGACTCGAGGTCCTCGTTGAAGAGCACACGCGGCCTGACGTCGAGCGGCCGCGCGCCGACCCGGGCGCCGGCCCGCCTGAGGGAATCGAGGGTCGTGTCGAGCCCGTACGCCCGGACCACCCCCTCCGCGTAGCCGATGGCGATGGCGGCCGTGCTGGCGTCGCTGCCGTCCGCGAGGAGCTGGAGGGACGTGGGACGCCCCGCCGCGGGTTCGCCGAGGCCGCTGGGGATCACGAGGGCCATCAGGGCGTCGCGCCGGTCGATCGCCCTCTCGATGTCCCGGTAGCTGCTGGGTTGTCCCTTCACGGAGAAGTAGCGGGACCCCGTGAAGCGGCTGACGATCTCACGGCTCTGAGGCGTCTGGCTCTGGTCCCAGACGAGGAGGGGCACGTTGTCGACGTCGAGCGACAGCGCGTACCCGAACAGCACGAGGAGAAGGAGCGGGATCGCGATTCCCATCCCGAGGCTGCGCGGGTCCCGGACGACGTGGATCAGCTCCTTGCGGGAGACGGCGAGGAGGCGCCTCGGATTCATCGCGCCACCTCCTGCGTGGCGCTCCTCGCGCCGTGCTCCTCGATGAGCGTCACGAAAACGTCTTCGAGCGTGACGTGCTCGACCGGCGCCGCCGTCTCCAGCCTTGCCTTCAGCTCCGACGGGGTGCCCAGAGCGATCAGCCGGCCGGCGTACACGAGACCCAGCCGGTCGCAGTACTCCGCCTCCTCCATGTAGTGGGTGGTCACGAAGACCGTCACCCCGCGGGACGACATGTCGTAGATCAGGTCCCAGAAGGCACGGCGGCTGATTGGATCCACGCCCGACGTCGGCTCGTCGAGGAACAGGATGGGGGGCTCGTGGAGCACCGCGCATCCGAGCGCCAGGCGCTGCTTGACGCCGCCCGACAGGTGACCGCAACGCATCCCTCGTTGCTCCCCGAGGCCGGCCATCTGGATCACCCAGTCCTTGCGCTCGGCCCGCCTCTCGCGAGGAATCCCGTAGATGCCGGCGTAGAAGTCGATGTTCTCCTCCACGGTGAGGTCCTCGTAGAGCGAGAACTTCTGGCTCATGTAGCCGATGTGGGCCTTGATCCCCTCGGTCTGGGTCAGGACGTCGAAGCCCGCCACGGTCCCGGTCCCGGCCGAGGGCCTGAGGAGGCCGCAGAGCATTCGGATCGTGGTCGACTTCCCGGCACCGTTCGGGCCCAGGAAGCCGAAGATCTCCCCTCGAGCGACGTCCAGGCTGATGCCATCCACGGCCACGAAGTCGCCGAAGCGCTTCGTCAGGTTCCTCAGGCTCACGGCCGGAGGGGCATCAAGTGGTGACATCGGCGGCTCCCGCTGCTTTCCGGCCGAGGACGGAGATGAAGACGTCTTCGAGGGATGGCGGCTTCTGACGGATCCCGCGGAGCACGAGACTCTCGCCCGCGAGCGCCGCCTCGATGGCGCGTGTCGCTTTGCGGACGTCATGCGCCACCACGTGAATGCGGTCGCCGAACAGACCCACCGACGGCGACACTCCTGCCTTCCTGAGTGAGGCCGCCGCCACCCTCGGTTTCTCGGCCGTCACCTCGAGAATCACGCCCTGAAGGAGCCCCTTCAGCTCGTCCGGAGTTCCCTCGGCCAGGAGCTGGCCCCGGTGGAGCAGGCCCACGCGCGTGCAGCGCTCGGCCTCGTCGAGGTATGCCGTAGAAACCAGAATCGTGACGCCGTCTTTCTGAAGCTGGTCGAGAATCCGCCAGAAGTCCCGGCGCGAGACGGGGTCGACCCCATTGGTCGGCTCGTCGAGGAAGAGGACCTTCGGCGTGTGGATCAGCGCACAGACGAGGCCGAGCTTCTGCTTCATGCCGCCCGAGAGGTTCCCGACGAGGCGTCTCTTGAACGGCTTCATGTTCGAGAAGGAGAGGAGCTCCTCGATCCGCTGCTCCCGGCCCCGTCGCGGCACGCCGTAGATGTCGGCGTAGAAGTGGATGTTCTCGGCCACGGTCAGATCCGGGTAGAGCCCGAACCGCTGGGCCATGTAGCCGATCTCTTCCTTGATCCTCTCGGCATCCCTTACCGTGTGATGCCCGCCGACAAAGGCGTCTCCGCTCGTTGGGTCCATGCTCCCGGTCAGGAGGCGCATCGTCGTCGTCTTCCCGGCGCCGTCGGGCCCCACGAGACCGTAGATCTCTCCAGCCTGAATCCGCAGGCTCAGGCCCTTGACGGCCTCGACCGTGCCGAAGTTCTTTGTGAGTCCGTTGACCTCGATGGCGTCCATCGGCTACGTCCCCGACAGCTCGATCTGAGCGTCTGCCGGCATACCAGGCTTCAGCTCGTGGCGTGGGTTCTCGATGTCGACCTTGAGCCGGTAGACGAGCTTCACGCGCTCCTTAGCTGTCTGGACGCTCTTCGGGGTGAACTCCGCCTCCTCGGCGATGAATGAGACGCGCCCGTCGTAGACCGTGCCGGCGCTCCCGTCCGTCTTGACGCGGACGCGCTGGCCGAGCTTGACGCGCCCCAGGTCGGCCTCGTCGATGAAGCCGCGCAGCCAGACGTTGCTCAGATCGGCCACTGTCACGACGGGCGTCCCGGGCGCCACGTGCTCCCCCGGCTCTATGTGATCCGCCAGGACCACGCCCGACAGCGGCGAGGCGAGCGTGGCGTACTCGAGCCGGATCTTGGCCACGCCGAACGCGGCCTCGACCTGGCGGGCCCGCTCGCGCGCCTCCGTGATCTGTTCCTTGCGTGGGCCGTTCGCCAGGAGCGCGAGCTTCTGTGAGACCTCCTGGTACTGCGCCTGGGTCGAGTGATAGGCCGCCTCGGCCACCTCGTACTCACGGCTCGAGATGACGTCCTGGTCTCGGAGCTCCTTTTGGCGCCTCAGCTCGGTTTCGGCGCGGGCCGCCTCGGCCCCGGCCCGTGCGAGAGCGGCCTTTGCCTGGCCGATCTCCTCGATTCGGTAGCCGGCCGTCAGCTCGGCGAGGTGAGCCCGGGCCGCCCCCAGCTCGGCCCTCTTGAGCTCAAGCTCGTGCTCGAGCTCGTCGGTGTCGAGGGTAGCCACGACCTGGCCTGCCTTGATGGGCATCCCTTCCGAGACCAGCCGCGTGGTCGTCTTCCCGGCGATGTTGAAGCTCAGCTCGACGCCCTTGACCTCGATGTTTCCCGAGATCTTCAAGACGTTCGAGGGCGCGGCGGTACGTGACGTCAGTTCGAGGTAGACGGCGGCCGCAGCCACGGCGACGACGATCGGAATGGCGATGAGACGCTTTTTCATGGGGTCCCCCTCAGGGTTTGCGGGAAGTGGGGGGCGTGCGCCGTCGGCCGGCCGCTCGGCCGCGGATTGCGGTGCGGCTCTGTTTTCCGGCCGTTGAACCCGTATGAACATCGAGCAGTCCGCGCAGCAGCAGGTCGGAGATCGGGCCGGCCACGTCGCCGCTGACGTCGGCCGACGGCGGCACTCCCTCCAGCTCCGCGACCCTTCTCATGATCGGGCGGCTTGCCGACAGAAACATCACGCTGCCGGCGATGGCGAGGTGGGTGAGGAGCGGACTTGCGACACGGAAGCTGCCATCGGCCTGCCCTTCCTCCAGCACCTGCCGGACGATGCGAAAAACGCTGCCGATTCGCCGAAGGACCGACTCAGGCAAGCTGCTGCCACCGCCAGCGAACTCCCGCAGGATGAGCGTTGGGAAGTGCGGGTTCTCCCGGGCCACTCGGGCCACGGTCGAGACGAAGGCGCGGAGTCGCTCCTCGGGCGAGCTCATCGTCGCGAGCGCGGCGTCCAGGGCCTCCCGGGTCCGGTCCAGGGTCTCGGAGAAGACGGCCTCGTAAAGGCGGGCCTTGTCGCCGACATGGTAGTAGACCATCGCCTTGTTGACCCCGGCTCTTTCCGCGATGGCGTCGACGCGGGCTCCAGCGAAGCCCTCCTCCGCAAAGACAGCCGCCGCCGCGTGAAGGACCTTGCGGCACGCTTCGCTCGCCTCGGCGCCGCAGAAGGAGGCCGTCGCCGGGGTTTGAGTCGTCGTCATGTTCTCAGTCATTCGCGCTCCTTTTTCCGTACTAACCAGTCGGTTCAACTAACTAGTTAGTTATAAGCCGTCAGGAGCGGGCTGTCAAGGGCTCCTGAGTTGGTCGCCGCGAGGGACGCCTTCACCTTCATTCCGACCTGCGCGACCGTCGTGCAGCCGCTCTCCCGTCAGCAGGGTGGTGACGGGCCAGTTGAATGGAACTCGGCCTTTGCCTCTCTCACAGAGATTCCGAAAGCCTCAGAGGTCAGCCCTGTCCAGCCGGCGCGCGGCAAAGAGCGCGGGCACGACCATCCAGACGAGGAGCGACGTCGCGAGCAGGAGTCCGGCGCCAACGGGGCCTTTCATGAAGCGCAGGAGCGCGAGGGACGCCGCGCCGAACGCTCCGCTCCCTTCGATCCCGAGGAGTGCGCCGGTCCGAACCGCGTCCGCGGGGTTCACGAGCACGGACACGATGAGGACGCGCGAGGTGGGACCGGACGGGAGGAGCGAGGCCACCCCGAGCGCGGCCACATCGAAGAGCACGACGGCGCCGAACCAGACGACGAGCGCGATCGCGAGCGCTCTCGTCCGCCGGCCCACGGTCCCCGCGGGGACGAGTGCCGCCAGTCCGAGGAAGATGGCCGTGAGAACGAAAGACCCGAGGACGAGAAGAGCTTAGCCCAGAAGGCCCGAGCCGCCGGCCCGCGAAAAGATGACGAGGCCGGCCGCGCCGAACCCCAGGGCCTGCGCCGCGGCGAGCGCGACGAACAGGCCGGCTCCCTTTCCGAGGAGGATCGCGCGCCGCGAGACCGGCTGCGAGAAAAGAAGCTCGGCGGCACCGCGTTCCGGCGCGAGCGACAGGACGCCGATGAGGAGCGCCGTGAGAGGCACAAGAAGGAGGACCAGCTCGACGAGAGACGCCGCCGTGCGCGCAAAGTCCTGCACGCCATGGCCTCCCGAGAGCACGTAGCCCGAGGACGCGACGGCAAGCGCGAGCGCCGCGAACACGGTCGCAAAAATCTGAGTCCAGCGCGAGCGCACCGCGAGGAGCAGCTCCTGCCGGGCGCAGAGGAGGAAGGGGCTAGGTGAGCTGCTCATCGGCCGCCGTCCGGGACGCCGTTCGGGCCGAAGACGTCCCGCATGGGGATCGGAGCTCCCCCGGCTGCATCGGCGTCCGCGTCCCGCGAGGCCGCGTCGGCGTGAGCGAAAAGACCCGAGCTCATGGGTGTGGTGAGGCCGGGCTTCTTCGTGTAGACGGCCGCCGAGGCGCGCACCCACGCCTTCGTGCGGTGGTCGGCCACGTATGCGACCTGCCCCCTCGCGGGGGCCCCTCCCGATTTCAGGAAGGTCGCGAGGCACCCGACGTCGTCGAAAAAGCGCGGCTCCTCGGACGGCGACACGAGCTGCGCGGCGAAACGCGCGTCCGAGACAGCCATCCGGCACGAGCCGCAGCGCTCATTCTTCGTGTCGAGCGCGGCGGGCGCCGCGGGACCGCGCGAGCAGCCCGCGAGAGCCACGAGGAGGAGAGCGACTGGGATTCCGCGGACGTTCATGCGTCTCCCCCGACGAGCTCCCGATAGAGGTCCTCGAGCGGGCTCGTCTCGGCGCGCACGAGCGGAACGCCGTGCGCGAGGAGCCAGTCCTCGAGCGCTCGCCGCGTCAGTAGCGCGACGAGCTTCCCTCCCACGAGGATCGCGACACGATCCGCGAGGCGCTCGACGTCCCCGAGCTGATGCGTCGTGAAAAGGACGGTCTTGCCTTCACGGCGGCGCTGCTCCGCAAGCGCGTAGAACGCGCGGAGTCCGTCGGGGTCGAGCGCGGCCGTGGGCTCGTCGAGGAGAAGGACCGGCGTGTCGGGCAACGCGGCGACGGCGAGGCCGAGCCGCTGCGTCATTCCGCCCGAGTACGTGCCCACCGCGCGGCCCGAAGCTCCGTTCAGGGACGACATCTTCAGGACTGCGTCCACGCGCTCGCGCGGCACGCCCCGCAGCGCGCGGTAGAAGTCGAGGACCTCGCGCCTTCCAGGATGGGCTCTCTGAGCAGCCTGTCCTGCGTGCTCGGATGCCGCGATTCGACGCCGTACTGTTCCGTCACGAACCGTTTCAGCGCCCGGATCGCGATGGGCGCGTCGATCGAGCCGAGGCGGCAGGCGTCCTCGCACGGGGCCGCGCACACGCGGCCGCACACGGACGCGAACAGATTGGGCGCGCGGGCGACGAGGAACGCCTCCTCATCCCGGCCCTCGGCGATGAGCTGGACGTATCGCCCGGCGTCCGTCGCGACGGGGCAGCCGGCCTGGCACTTGACCTGCGCCTTCCGGTGGTCGAGGTCGGGGAGCCGGACGCCGATGGCCATCGTTTCTTCGATCTCCACGTTGTTCCAGGCGGCGGCTGCCCGTTTATGACGGGCGTCATAGAGACCGCCTCTTTCAACCCGAGGTTGGTTTCAGGCCGTCGCTGCTCGCCCGCCCCTCGGGCGGAGCTTCCACGCCACGTAGGGCTTCGCGAGCGTGCGCAGCGCGGCGAGCTTGGTCTCGTAAAGGCGCGAGGAGAATGTCGCCGGCACGAGGTCGGCCGCTTCCTCGGGCTGCACGACGAGCGACACCTGGATGCCCGGCAGGATGCCCACGGGGAGCCCCACACGCCGTACGGCGTTCCAGAGATAGGCGAAGACCTCGCGCATGTCGTCCACCTCGGGGCTCGGCGCGTTCTCGAGCGCGCTGCCGACCGTGGGACGGAAGATGCAGACGGTCGGGAACGCGCCGGCGTCCACGATGCGGTCGATGCCGCGCTTCGTGGCCTCGATGGGCTCGAGGCCCGCAATGATCTCGCCCGAGACCTTTCCCGGCCCGAGCTTTTTCGACGTGTACTCCATCGCGTCGAAAAACGCGTTCTGACCGAGCGTCATTTCCTTGCCCGGACAGATCTTCTTGAAGTAAGCGGGGTCCTCGAACTCGTAGCAGAAGGAGAGATGATCGACGCCCGCGGCGATCAGATCGTCGTATTCGCCGAATTTGCGCCGCGGCACCGGTACCGCCTGCACGCCGATGAAGCCGCCCACTTCGGCCCGGAGCCTCTTCACGAAGGGCTCGCATTGCCTCAGGCCGTGGACCATCTCGAGGTCGTCGCGGTCCTCGAAGTGATACCCCGTGTTGAGGTGCGTGAAGATCGAGCCGGACTCCACGCGCGCGGCCTTCGCGACCTCGATCACGTCCTCCACCCGCTTCTTCGACTCCTCGGCCTTGCCCACGTTGCGACCGGTCGTGCAGAACCCGCATGCGGGCGAGGACGGCAGGTTCCAATAGAGGCACGCGTTCGAGACGTAGATTCCGAGGTACGTGCCCTGTAGCACGCCCACGCGGCTCATCTCGACGCCGCTGGACGTCTTCCACGAGTACCAGGCAGGCTCCTCGGGGATTTCGACGGGATAGTGGTCGCCCTGCCGGGCGTCGCACAGAACGTAGCCCCGACTCGTCTTCATCAGGAGGAACGGCGACTTCGCGGCGAACGCCTCGACCACGGGGACGTTGACCCAGATCTTCTTGCGCGGGGAAGGCAGGACGATCTCGAGGCCCGACCCGAGGCCGGCGCGCGTTCGTGAGATGCGGCGCCCGTCGGTGTTCACCTCGCAGGAAGGGTCGATGCGGAGCCCCCGGCAGAAGAGCTCGATTTCCAGTTCGACGGGCTTGAGCAGAGTTCCCCCTTTACTTGCAGCATGTGTTCCCGGACCGGAGGCAGCCATGATGCAGGGTCTTCAGGCGCCGGGATGACGCCCGTCATACGTATTCAGCCCTTGAAGCGCTTGCGGCGGGGAAGCATGTCGTTGATCTCGCGGAGCGCCATCTCGAAGCCCTTCGTCACGCCCTCGGACTCCTCGCCGCGCTGAACCTTCATCGCGTACTCGTCCCTCAGGCGCGCGAGCCGGTGGCCGAGCGCCCACAAAATCGTCTCGACAGCTTTCTGCTCGTCCTCGGATCGCAGCTTCGACATGCGCGCCATTCTGGACCAGGATGGCGCGTCATGACGCTGAGCGTCGTTCTCGTCAGGACGCACAACCCGGGCAACCTCGGGGCGGCGGCGCGCGCCGCGAAGAATTTCGGGGCGGAATTGCTCCTGCTGCAGCCGCGCGTGGAGATTTCGCACGGCGACGCCATCGCGTTTGCATCCGGTGCTGAAGATTTTCTTAGAAAGGTGAATGTCGCCGCGGCGTGGAGTGACCTGCTCGATCGAGCCAACACGCTCGTGGCCATGAGCTCTTTGCGCGGCCGCGTCTCGCGCGGGTTGCCGCCTCCCGTCACCTTCGAAGAAATCTCCTCTTCTCTCCGCCGCGGCCGGCGCGTCGCCCTCGTGTTCGGACCCGAGCGAGGCGGCCTGACGACGGAAGAACTGCGGGCGTGCGACTCCCGGCTCCGAATCCAGACCTCCACGGAATTCCCGACCCTCAATCTGGCACAGTCGGTCGCAATCGCCCTCGCGCTTCTCTTCCCCTTCGAAGCACCGCGCCGAAGGCGTGGAACCACCGGCGAGAAGAGCGAGGCGGCAACGGCAAGAGAAATGCGCCGCCTCTTGACCTCTTTCAAAGAGACTCTCTCTTCCGCCGGCTACCCCGGCCGGGGTCATTCGAAAGAGGTCCTCGCGGAGATCGAGTCGTACCTCAAGCGCGGCCGGCCCACGTCGCGTGAGGTCACGCTCCTTCTCGGGGCGCTCGGCGCGCTGGCGCGCGCGCTCGGTGTTAGGGCTTCCGTGCGCTCGCGAGGCTGACCTGAAGCGCGCCCGAGGGGCAGCGCTTCACCTGCTCGACGACGCGTTCCTCGCTCGCCCCGTCGAGGTTCACCCACGGCCTCTTCGCCACGTCGAAGACGTCGTAGAGACCGCGCACGCACACCGCTGAGTGCGTACACACGCGGGGGTCGAACGTCACGGCGAGATCGCCTTTCACATAGCGCTGAACGGGATCTTTCATGGCTTCATTCTCGATGGTTCGTCAAGGGTCAGACGTCGAGGTCGTCGGCATCCTTCGCGCGCTCCGTGATGAAGCGGTAGCGGGCAGAGGCGTCCTTCCCCATCAGCTCTCCAATCACGCGCTCGGCCTCGAGCGCGCTCGGGACGATGACCTTGAGCGCGCGGCGCCGGCGCGGGTCGAGCGTGGTCTGCTTGAGCTGTTCGGGCATCATCTCGCCGAGGCCCTTGAAGCGCATGATCTCGGGCTTCACGTTCTTCGGGAGCTTTGCGAGGATCGCGTCGCGCTCTTTCTCGTCGAGCGCCCAGTGCGTTTCCCGGGCCGCGTCGATCCGGTAGAGCGGCGGCTGCGCGAGGTACACGTGGCCCGCTTCGATGAGCTTCGGCAGGTGCCGCCAGAAGAACGTCAGAAGCAGCGTCGAGATGTGGTGGCCGTCGGCATCGGCGTCCATCAGGAGGAAAACCTTCCCATAGCGGAGCTTGCCGAGGTCGAAGTCCGCGCCGACGCCGCAGCCGAGCGCCGAGATGATGTCGGAAAGCTCGCGGTTGCCGGACACCTTCGCGGCGTTCGCCTGCTCGGCGTTCAGCACCTTGCCGCGCAGCGGGAGGATCGCCTGCGTGTGGCGGTCGCGACCCTGCTTCGCCGAGCCGCCGGCCGAGTCGCCCTCGACGATGAAGAGCTCGGATGTCGCGGGGTCCGTGGACGAGCAGTCCGCGAGCTTGCCCGGGAGGTTCAGCCGATGCGACACCGCCGTCTTGCGCGTGACCTCGCGGGCAGCCGCGCGGCTGGCCTCGCGGGCGCGAGACGCGAGGACGATGCGAGAGACGATCTGCTCGGCGAGCGTGGGATTCTCGTTGAGCCACTTTTCGAGCGCCGGACGGACGGCCCCGTCCACCTGCGCCGCGACCTCGGGGTTGTTGAGGCGGTCCTTCGTCTGGCCCTGGAACTGCGGTTCGAGGACGTATGCCGAGAGGAGCGCCACAAGGCCCTCGCGGATGTCCTCGGCCGTGACGGCGACGCCCTTCGGAAGAAGCTCATGCGTCTCGACGTAGTTGCGCACGGCCTTCGTCACGCCCGAGCGCAACCCGTTCTCGTGCGTGCCTCCGGAAGGGGTCGAAATGCCGTTCACGTACGAGCGCACGTGCTCGTCGGTGGCCTCGGTCCAGACGAGAGCGAGCTCCAGGCGCGGCTCACCCTCGCGCGCGAGGCTGAACGCGCCCCCCGTCATGCCCTTCCCACGCTGTGCCACGACGTGCGTGAGCCAGTCCGCGAGGCCGCCTTCATGCGTGAACTCGTCGCGCCGCGGCGGCTTCTGCGTCTCGTCGAGAAAAACCACGCGGAGTCCCCGATGGAGATACGTCTTCGCCTCGAGGCGCTCGCGGATCTCCTGCGCGTCGAAGGAAAACTTTCCGAAGATCTCGGCGTCGGGTCGAAAGCGGATCGTCGTACCCGAGCCTCGCACCTTCTCCCCGCCCGAGATCTTCGCCACCTTCGAGGTCGCACGGCCTTGCGCGTAGGTCTGCTTCCATTCATGGCCGTCACGCCTCACGACCGCCGTCATCTCGGACGAGAGGGCGCAAACGACGGACGAGCCGACGCCGTGGAGGCCGCCCGAGTGGACGTAGTTTACTTGGTCGAACTTTCCACCGGCGTGGAGCGTCGTGAGAATCAGCTCCAGTGCGCTCTTCTTGTACTTCGGATGCACGTCCACCGGGATGCCGCGCCCGTTGTCCGTGACCTCGATCTCTTTTCCATCGGAAGAAAGCGTGACCTCGAGCCGGGTCGCGTACCCGTTGATGACCTCGTCGATCGCGTTGTCCACGATCTCGTTGACGAGGTGATGGAGGCCGCGCGCGTCGACGCCTCCGATGTACATGCTGGGGCGCTTGCGGACGGGCTCGAGCCCTTCGAGGACGGTGATGTCACGGGCGGTGTACGTGGTGGCCATGCGGCGGCGGAAGGGTGCGGCGAAAAGCCGCCGTGGTCAAGCGAGTACCATCTCCGGATGCCGGACGCAATCTACGCCCGGGGAGCGCCGCACGAGCTGCGGCGTACCCTCGGCCTCTGGAGCGCCGTCGCCGTCGTCATCGGCTCCACGATCGGCTCCGGAATCTTCCGCTCGCCGGCGGGCATCGCCGCGAAACTCCCCGGCCCGCTTCCCATGCTGTGCGTGTGGGCGGCGGGCGGGCTCTTCGCGATCTGCGGCGCGCTGACGCTCGCCGAGGTCGCGAGCGCGCTGCCTCAGACGGGCGGCCTGTACGTCTTCTGCCGCGACGGCTGGGGCCGCCTCGCGGGTTTCCTCTTCGGATGGGGACAGTTCGCCATGATCCGCGCCGCCTCGCTCGGGGCGATCTCGATCGTGTTCTCGGAGTATTTCTTCCGCGTGGCCGGGATCGACCCGCAGGACGCCGTGAATTTGTGGCGGGTCCGCTGGTTCGCGGCGTTCGCGATCGCCCTCACGGCTTTCTTCAACATCCGCGGCGTCTCGCTCGCGGCGATGGTCAGCAACGTGACCGTTCTCGCGAAATATGGCGGACTCGTCTTCATCGTCCTCGTCGCGTTCAGCCTCGGCCTCCCGGCGACGGGCGGCCACTTCACGCCGGCAGTTCCCGCGGGCAGCTTCACGCTCGCCGCGTTCGGCCTCGCGCTCGTCTCGACGCTGTGGGCGTTCGACGGGTGGGCCGACCTCGCCTACAACGCGGGCGAGGTCAAGGACCCGGCGAAGAACCTCCCGCGCGCGCTCATCGGGGGCACGCTCGCCGTCGTCGCGATCTACCTCCTCGCGAACCTCGCGTACCTCGCGGTCCTTCCGATCGACCAGATCCGCGTCTCGAAGCTCGTCGCCGCCGACGTCGCGCAGGCCGTCCTCGGGCCGATCGGCGTCGCGTTCGTGTCCGTCACCGTGATGATCTCCACCTTCGGCACGCTCAACACCGTCCTCTTCACGAGCCCGCGCATCTTCTTCGCCATGGCGAACGACCGCCTCTTCTTNNTGTCGCGCAGCTTCGAGCAGCTCGCCGACGCGTTCGTGACCGCGTTCCTGCCCTTCTACGCGCTCGCGGTCGCGTCCGTGTTCCGGCTCAGGCGGGTGCCCGGCTACGCGCCGTCCTTCCGCGCGCCGCTCTTCCCGCTCGTGCCGCTTCTCTTTCTCTCGTCCGTGCTCTATCTCCTCGCGAACGCCATCGTCCAGCCCGAGAGCCGCGTGTCGACACTCGCCGTCCTCGGCGTCGTCGCGGCGGGAATCCCGATTTACTACCTGACGGTGGGGCGCCCGAGACAGCTCCTCCAATGAATTGGATGACCATTCGACAGTCGATCAAGAGTGCTCTTTCGTGATAAGAACTGCGACAAGTTCGCACCGCATTCGATTTGAGGAGGAGGTTCAGGTATGAGGTTCATCTCTCGAATTCTTCTTTCGCTTGCGCTTCTCGTTGCGGCCACCGCGGCGTGGGGTGGTGAGACCGGATCGGTCTCGGGCGTCGTGAAAGACGGCACCGGCGCTCCGGTCCCCGGCGCCACCGTGAAAGTCACCGGCGCGCAGGCGCCCCGCGACACCGTCACCACGGCGAGCGGCGCGTTCAAGTTCGCCGTCCTTCTGCCCGGCAGCTACGTCGTCACCGCGGAGCTGAAGGGGCTCGGCACGGCGAGCCAGCAGGTCAAGGTTTTCGTCGACAGCGACGCCCAGGTGACGCTCGTCCTCGTTCAGACGGCGAAGACCGAGATCGTCGTGACGGGCGCGCTGACCGAAATCGACAAGAAGGCCTCCGAAGTCAACTTCAACTACACGGACAACGTCATCAAGGACCTCCCGATCGGGCGGACGTACGAGGGGGTCACGAACCTCATCCCCGGCGCCGCGGCCGACACTGCCGGCAGCGGCCAGGTCTCCATCTCCGGCGGAACGCGGCAGGACAACAAGTTTCTCCTCGACGGCGTCAACATCACGAACCCGGGCTACGGCTTCCTCGGCGTCGACACGAACCAGCTCGACATCGCGGACTTCAACGTGAAGAAAGCCGGCATCTCGGCCGAGTTCGGCCGGACGTCGGGCGCGATGATCAACGCCGTCACGAAGTCGGGGACGAACGAGATCGCCGGCAGCGTCCTCGCCAACCTCTCCCCCAGCTCCTTCCAGTCGAAAAGCAGCTTCGGGGCGACGCAGGACACGAGCACCTACAACGGCCAGGCGAACGTCGGGTTCCCGATCGTGAAGGACACCCTCTTCGGATACGTCTCCGGCGCCTACTACGACACCAAGATCTCCGGGCAGTCGGCCACGATCAACGGGGTCACGTCGACGCAGCCCGATTCGACGGCGCACAACGGCGACTACTTCGGGAAGCTGACCGCCTTCGCCGGCCAGAACCTTCTCGTCAATGCCGGCTTCCGGGCGCTGCCGTACACGGCGAGCAACCAGTTCGCCTCGGTCTACGACGCCCCGACCGCCGCGTACGGGGCCAGCACGACGGACTACGTCGGGAACATCTTGGTCGACTGGTTCGCATCGAAGGACTCGATCCTCGAGGCGAAGTACGTCTACTACACCGAGAACGACGTTTCGACCGGCCAGACCCTCTCCCCTCCCTTCCAGCCGATGACGATCAACCCCAATAACCTCGGGGCGTACGGCGAGTTCGACAACCCCGCCCGCAACGGCGGCAACACCGGCATCTACCAGTTCGCCGAGACCGGCGACCGGTACAAGCGAAACGAGGTCAAGGCCACGTTCAGCCAGTTCCTCGATATCGGGTCCACGCAGAACCAGTTCAAGCTGGGCGGCGGGTACGAGGACGACTCGATGGACACCGTCCGGGCGACGAACGGCTGGGGCCTCTGGGCGACCGGCGTCAGCTGTCCGGCCTCGGTCTGCGGCAAGGCGTACTCCAACACGGACCGCGCCCGGTACTACACCTCCCAGCCGACGCAGAACTCCCTGGCGCGCACGTACTCGGCCTTCATCCAGGACACGATCACGATGAAGAACCTCACGATCTACCTCGGCGTCCTCGCCAACAAGGATGACTTCGCGCAGGTCTGCAAGGCCGGCCAGGTCTGCGGTCCGACCGGCACCCCGGCGGAAACGTCGGATGTCCGCTACAACTTCATGACGTTCAGCTGGAGCCAGGAGATCCAGCCGCGCCTCGGGATCACCTGGAACGCGAACCTGATCGACGGCGACAAGTTCTACACGACATACGGCGAATACGCCGGCCTGGACCAGAAGTCCACGTCGCGCTCCTTCGCCCCCTTCCGGATCCGTCAGGATCAGGCCTATTTCGACCCGACGACCGGCGTCTACCTCGGCTCGCAGTACAGGGGCTCCTCGGGCGGGAAGGTCATCCCGGTCGACCTCAAGCCTCCGTACTACCAGGAATGGGTCCTCGGCTATTCCGCGGCAGCCACGAAGGACGTCAGCTTCGACGTCTACTACCAGTACAAGAACCTGAAGAACGCTTTCGAGGACACGCCGATCGACCCGGCCAACTACTTCGGCTCCTTCCAGGCGGCGAACTTCCCCGACGCGCGGCGCGTCTACCGCGCCCTCACGCTGGACCTCCAGAAGCGCTACGCGGACCGCTGGTACGCCGACGCGAACATCACGTTCAGCAAGCTCTACGGAAACTTCGACGAGGACTACGGCACCGGTCTGTTCAACACCTCCTCGTTCCTCGAGGACGAGCCGGGCTACTACACCACCGATCCGAACCGGTACGGCCGCATGTCGCAGGACCGCCCGATCATCTTCAAGCTGACGGGGATGTACGACCTCCCCTTCGGCCTGACCTTCGGCGGCTTCCTCCGCGTCCAGAGCGGGACCCCCTGGGAGGCCCGCGGAGCCACGCCGAGCACGACCGACGGTCGCTACCTCCAGCCGGCCGGGACGAACCGCCTCCCGACGTGGACAAACTTCGACCTTCTCGCGGCCTATACGTTCAAGCCGTCGGGCAAACTGGGCGTCCGCCTCGAAGCGCGCGTCCAGAACGTCTTCAACACGCAGACCGTTCTCAGCGTCAACCACACCGAGTATCTCAACGGGTACGTGGACGGCAACCCGGCCTCGACCGAGGGACCGCAGGGAACCTCTCAGCCGAACCCGCTTTACGGGACGCCCACGAGCTGGGCTGCGCCGCGGCGGTTCGTCCTCACGGCTCGTCTGGACTTCTGATTCTGATCTGACCTCGGGGGAGGCCCGCCGCTGACGCGGCCGGAAAGAGGGCTCCCCCGAACCTCCTTCCTTTCATGCTGGGCCCGGCGGAAACGCCGGGCCTTCTCATTTCATTCTCTCGAGCGCCTGAAGGAGGGCGCGGGCCTTTTCATAGTCGGGCTTCAGGTCCAGCGCCTGCCGAGAAAGAGAGCGCGCGCGGTTCGTCTCCCCCAGCCCGGCGAGGACCGCGGCGAGGTTCAGGCACGCCGCCGCGTTCGTGCCGTCCAGCCGGACGGCCTCCTCGAGGTCGGGACGCGCGCCGGCCGCGTCTCCAGAGAGGGCGCGCGCGAGCCCCCTCTTTTCGAGCAGGGCCGAAAGAAGCGAGGCGGCGCCGGGACGGTCCGAATCGATCTCGTGCGACCGGGAGAGCGCCGTGATCGCCTCGTCGCTCTTCCCCGCCGCCTCGAAGGACCGCCCGGCGCGCAGCCAGACGAGGGCGGGATCGGGATGTTCCCGCGCGGCCGCCTCGGCGTGCCGCATCGTCCCGGCGTCGCCCCGTTCGATCTCCCAGAGGACGAGATGCATCTCTTCGTCTTGGGCGCCGTCCCAGAGGCCCGTCGGCCAGAGCGAGATCGCCGCGAGGATCACGGCGGCCGCGCCGGCAATCCTGAGGCGGGCGCCCTTCGCCCGCCATGCCTCGGGGAGCCTCGCGACGGCGGCTCCCCCGAGCGGAGCGAGCGCGACGACGAGCGGCAGGCGGTACCGCGTTGCGACGAAGAACACCGCAACGGCGAGGATATACGCTGGGACGAAGGCCGCCCAAACGAGGAGGGCGCGGCGCGCCGCGCCTACCGACGCGAAGAGTGCGAGGACGAAGCCCGCGCCCGCGATCGGCACGAGGAGTCCGGGCCCGACGAAGAGGAGCCGCAGCGCAAGGCTCCGGTCGCGGTACCACGGGAAGCTGAAGTTGAGCGGCGCCTCGTCGCCCGAAAGGACATAGCGGATCTTCGTCGCGAAGAGCGCGAGCGCGGCCCCGGGCTCGGAGCGGATCCACGCCCACGCCTTCCGCGCGAAGTGCGACGAAATCTCGCGCGTGGAAAGTGGCCGCCCTTCCTCCGCCTCCGCGACGCGCTTCGTGTCCGCGGACTGCCCGCCGATGTCGGGCGTGATCCCGGGGATCGTGCGGTAGACCCCGTTCGCGCCGGGCCCGTTCCCGACGAGGAAGTTCAGGCCGCCGTGGGAGGAGATCAGGACGGGCTCGCCGGAGACGATCAGATTGCGCGCGAGGGGCAGCGCGACGACGGCAGCGGTCCCCGCGAGGAAGGCCACCGCAGGAGCGAAAGTCCGAAGAGAGATTTTCGCCATGGCGATGGCCGCTGCGACCGCCGCGACGCACAGAAGCACATTCGGCCGGTTCAAGGCGAACAGGCCGCCGGCAGCGCCTGCGGCCACCCACACCCTCGAAGAAGAACTGCCCGACGTGAGTCCTACCGCCATCAGGTACAGGAACAGCGCGGTCAAGAAAGGATCCAGCGCCGCCTGCAGGATCAGGACCTCGTGGAACGTCACGACGCCGGTCAGGGCGTAGAGAACGCCCGCGGCGAGCGCGGCACGGTCGTCGAAGAGCCTGCGTGTCATTCCCCAGACGAGCCCGACAGCCGCCGTCCCGAGCGCGATCTGGACGGCCTTCGCCGCGAGGAGCGAGCCCGCCGAGAGCACGTGGACTGCGGCGAGGAAGTAGATGTAGAGCGGCGAGACGAAGAACGGGATTGGGCCCTCGCTCCGGAGGAGCAGGTCTCCACCCGCCACCTTCCCCGCGAGCCGCGCGTAGACGCCGCTGTCCATCTCCCCAACGGGCTGAAGGAGTGGATGGTCGTGAAAGTGCGCGAGGACGAGCGCCTTCAGGGCAAGTGCGACGACCAAGAGACAGAAGAGCGACCGGCGGCCGGGAGCCGGAGATGCCCCGAAGCTCGCGTCGATCCAGGTGCCCTTCCACTCATCCCTTCGCCGCGCCACGCCGAGAGACTAGCTTGAACGGCGCCAGCCAATCGATACAGCCCTCTTGTGATAAGAATAAGTACGAACTCGCATTCAATTGAGGCGGAGGTTTTGGAATGAGGTTCACCTCTCGGATTCTTCTTTCGCTCGTGCTCCTCGTCGCGGCCACGGCGGCATGGGCGCAGGAGACCGGCTCCATCTCGGGTCATGTGACTGATTCGACCGGCCTCGCCGTTCCTGGGGCAACGGTGAAAGTCTCCGGACCGCAACTCCCCGCGGGCCGGACGAGCGTCACGACGGCGAGCGGCGGCTACAACTTCCAGCGTCTTCTGCCCGGTCCGTACAAGGTCGAGGCCGCGCTGCAGGGCCTCGGCAATGCCGCGGCGACCGCCTTCGTCACCGTCGACAAGGACACGCAGGTCGGTTTGAAGCTCATTGCGCGGACAGCCACGGAGGTCGTCGTCACGGCCGAGGCCGTCGAGATCGACAAGAAAAGCGCCGAGGTCGGCACGAGCTACACGTCGAGCGAAATCAAGGAGCTGCCTCTCGCGCGGACGTATAGCGGCCTCCTGCAGCTCGTGCCCGGCGCGCCCGACCCGACCGTGGCCGGCACGATCGTCGGCGTGAGTATCGCGGGCGGCACGCGGCAGGACAGCAAGTACCAGGTCGACGGCGTCGACATCACGAACCCAGGCTACGGCACGCTCAACATCCAGACGAACGACATCGACATCGTCGACTTCGACGTCAAGAGAGGTGGCATCTCGGCGGAGTTCGGGCGCACCTCCGGCGCGATGATCAACGCCGTCACAAAGTCGGGCACGAATGACTTCCACGGGGTCGCGCGCTTCGAGGCGCTGCCGGCCACCTTTATCGCGAATCCGACGAGCACCACGACGACGCAGAAGGTCGACAGCTATACGGGCGCCGCGGGCCTCGGCTTCCCCCTCGTCAAAGATACGCTCTTCGGCTATGTCTCCGGCCGCTACTTCTCGACGACGTCGAGCGGCCAGTCCAGCCCGTACGGGACGCAGCCCGACTCGACCACGAAGAACCAGGACTACTTCGGCAAGCTGACCGGCAACCTCGGCACGTCGCTGCTCCTCAACGCGAGCATCCGCGCCCTGCCGGTGAAGGCGGACAACCAATTCAACTCGCTCCTCGACGCCGCCACGGCCGGGTACAGCACGGACGTCACGAACTGGGTCGGGAACGCGACCGCGAGCTGGTTCGTCTCGAACAATGCGTTCGTCGAGGGCAAGTACATCCACCTCACCGAAAACGACACGTCGCAAGCCCAGACCGTCGTCACCTCCCAGCCGGCGACGATCGACCCGAAGAATCTCGGGGCTTTCGGCGCCTACGCGGACCCGGCGCGCAGCAACGGAAATGCGGGCATCGCCGAATTCGCGAACACGGGCGACTCGTACAAGCGCGACGAGATCAGGCTCTCGGCGAGCCAGTTCCTCGACCTCGGCCCGACGCAGCACCAAATCAAGGTCGGCGGCGGGTACGAGAACGACGACTACACGCTCGTCCGCCAGACGAACGGGTGGGGAAGCTTCGTCTTCGCGACCTGTCCGGCGGGGGTGTGCGGCCCGAGCGCCGTGACCGGCACGATTCGCGGCCGGTACTACACGCTCCAGCCGACGCAGACGGGCAAGGGCCGGACGTACTCGGCGTTCCTCCAGGACAACGTCACGTGGAATCGACTGTCGGTGAACCTCGGCGTTCTCGTGAACAAGGACGACTTCGCCCAGATCGCGCTGGACGGCACGCGGTACAACTTCATGACCTTCAACTGGGATCAGGAGATCCAGCCGCGCCTCGGCATCGCGTACAACTCGGACCTCATGAAGGGCGACAAGTTCTACGGCAGCTACGGCCGGTACTCGAACCTCGACCAGAAGTCCACGTCGCGTTCGTTCGCGCCGTTCCGCATCCGACAGGACTACGCGTATTTCAGTGGCACGACGGGTAATTTTCTCGGAAATCAGGTCCGCGGCTCGTCGGCGGGCAAGTTCATCCCGCCCGACCTCAAACCTCCGTACTACGACGAGATCATGGCCGGGTACGAGGCCCCCGTCGCGAACATCCTGAGCGCGAACGTCTCCTACCAGTACCGGAGCCTCCATCAGGCGTTCGAGGACAGGCCGATCGACCCGAACAACTACGGGGGCGCCTTTGAAGCCGCGAACATCCCGGGCGCGAGCAAGATCTATCGGGGCTATACGCTCGAGCTGAACAAGCGCCTCGCGGACCACTGGACGGCGAGTCTCAGCTACACGTACAGCCAGCTGACGGGCAACTTCGACGAGGACTACGGCATCGAGATCTTCAACACCTCGTCGGTCCTCGAGGACGGGCCCGGCGTGAACAGCGCCGAGCCGAACCGCTACGGCACCCTCTCGAACGACCGTCCGCACATCTTCAAAGCGTTCGCATCGTACGAGCTGCCCTTCGGCGTCACGCTCGGCGGCTATTACCGCTATCAGAGCGGGACTCCGTGGCAGGCGACGGGCGTCGACTCACAGGGAAACGTTCTCCGCTACCTCGAGCCCGCGGGCTCGCGCCGGCTCCCGGGCTGGTCGAACTTCGACCTCCTCGCCGCGTACGACTTCCGATTCGGCGGCGGCTACAACCTGAGGCTCGAGGGCCGCATCCTGAACGTCTTCAACAGCCAAGCGCCGCTCACGGTGAACCAGGAGGAGTACCTCGACCCGTACGTGGACGGCACCCCGACGGCCACGCTCGGTCCGCAGGGGACGACGAGGCCGAACCCGCTCTTCGGCCAGTACACGAGCTACTCGCAGCCTCGGCGGTTCGTGGCGACTCTCGTTTTCGAGTTCTGACGCCCGAGCACCTTCAGCCCGGAAAGACGTATTTCCGGGCCTTCGCGGCCGCGAGCAGCTCGCCCCGGAAGTCGGGATGCGCGATGCCGATGAGAGCCATCGTCCTCTGCCGGATGTTCTTGCCCCACAGGTCCGCCGCGCCGTACTCGGTGACGACGTAGTGGATGTCGCCGCGGCTCGTCACGACACCCGCCCCTTCCTCGAGCACGGGGACGATCCGGCTGATCTCGCCGTTCTTCGCGGTCGAGGGCAGCGCGATGATGGGTTTTCCACCCTTGCTGCGCGCGGCGCCGCGGATGAAGTCCACCTGGCCGCCGATGCCCGAGAAGAAGCGCCCGCCGATCGAATCGGCCGCGACCTGGCCGGTCAGGTCGACGGCGAGGGCGGAGTTCACGGCCATCATCTGGTCGTTTCGGGCGATCTGGAACGAGTCGTTCGTGAAGCTCGACGGGCGCATCTCGACGGCAGGGTTGTCGTCCACCCAGTCGTAGAGCGCGCGCGTCCCCATGATGAACGAGGTCACGATCTTGCCGGGGAGAAGCGTCTTTTTCCGGCCTGTGATCACGCCGGCCTTCGCGAGCGCCATGACGCCGTCGGACAGCATCTCCGTGTGGATGCCGAGGTCGCTGCGCTCCTTGAGGCCGCTCATGACCGCATCCGGGATGCGCCCGATCCCCATCTGCAGCGTCGCTCCGTTGGGGATGAGCTGCGCGGTGTGGTGCCCGATCTCGCGGCAGACGTCGTCCAGCGGCTCGACCGTCAGCTCGGGCAGGGGGTCGTCCACGGGCACGAGGTGCGCGATGTGGTCCACGTGGAGGAAGGAGTCGCCGAGCGTGCGGGGCATCTGCGGGTTGATCTCGGCGAGGATGATGTCGGCCGTATCGACGGCCCCGCGGACGATGTCCACCGAGACGCCGAGGCTCACGAAACCGTGCTGGTCCGGCGGGCTCACCTGGATGAGCGCCGCGTGGACTCCGATGCGCCCGCTCGTGATGAGCTGCGGGATCTCGGACAGGAAGACCGGCAGGAAGTCGGCGCGGCCTTCCTGGACGGCCGGCCGCACGTTCGAGCCGATGAAGAACGCCATGTGCCGGAAGCGCTCCTCGAGACCCGGCGCGACGTAGGGCGCCGCTCCGAGCGTCATGAGGTGGACGATTTCGTTGCCCCGAAGCTGCGTGCCATGTGTCACGAGGGCCTGGACGAGGCGCCCCGGCTCGGCGGCGCCGGAGCTGATGAGGATGCGGCGGCCGGGGAGGATGGCGCGTACGGCCTCTTCGGCGGTGGCTATCTTTCTGGCGTAGCGGGTTTTCCAGTCGAGATCAAATGTCATGGGGAGAATCTAGCCCTCGGGCGGTCGCGTGGGAACTGATGCGGGTGAATCTGGCAGTTCGGCCGTCGCTTGCTAAGCTGAGCGTTATGGGGCCGTTTTTCATCGGAATCGACGGCGGCGGCACCCGTACGCGCGCCGTCGTCGCGAGAAGCGATCTCGCACCGCTCGGCCGCGGCGTGTCCGGCCCCGCGAATGCCGCCACGCGTCCCCTTCCGGGCGTCGTGGAGTCCGTCCAGGAAGCGGCTTCCGATGCGCTCCTCGCGGCGAGCCTCAGGGACGTCCCCCCCGAAACCGTCGTCGTGGGTCTCGCCGGCGTCGACTCGATCACGGATCGCCAGCCGCTCGTCCGGGCTCTCGAAGCAGTCTTCGGAATGGGACGCGTTCTCCTCACGAGCGACGCGCAGATCGCGCTCGCGGGGGCGGCAGCCGACGGCGTCGATACTCCCGCGGTCGTCCTCATCGCCGGCACCGGAGCGATCGCCTTCGGGCAGGGCCCCGGAGGGGTCGTGGCGCGCGCGGGCGGATTCGGCTCCCTCCTGAGCGACGAGGGTGGCGGCTACGCCATCGCGAGGCAAGGCCTCGTCGCCGTCGTCCGGGAGATCGACGGCCGCGGGCCGCCGACGGACATCCGCGAGCGTCTCTTCACCACCGGCGGCGTCTCGTCGCTGACCGAGCTGCTCGAGAGGGTTTACCGCTCGGAAGGAGGCGCCGCCGACATCGCGGCGTACTTTCCGGTCGTCCTCGCGGCAGCGCGCGCGGGCGATGCCGAGGCGCGGCGCATCCTCGAGGAAGCAGGACGCGAGCTCGCGCTCGACGTCGTGACCGTCGTCAGGAAGCTCGGCCTCGAGGGCGCGTCCTTCACGGTCGCGACGATCGGCGGCGTATTCGCGGCCGGCGATCTTCTGCTCGCGCCGCTCGTGGCCGCGATTCATCGCGTCGCCCCCCAGGCCCGCATCGGCCCCCCGGCCTATCCCCCTGAGGTCGGCGCGATCCGCCTTGCTCTCGCGGCGGCCCGGAAATCCTCGTGAACGAGTCGCTCGACCTCGTCACGCGCCTCCACGAGGCCGATCGCGCAGTCTTCGACGCGCTCGGAGCCGCGCTCCCCGCAATCGCGCGCGCGGCCGACGCGATCGCCGAGCGCCTCGCGGCGGGCGGCCGGTGGTTCTACACCGGGGCCGGCTCGAGCGGCCGGCTCGGCGTGCTCGACGCCGCGGAGCTTCCGCCCACGTTCGGGACGGATCCGTCGCTCGTCGTCGCGCTCGTCGCGGGCGGGCGCGCGGCGATGTTCGAAGCGGTGGAGGGCGCGGAGGACGACGCCAGCGCGGGCGCGCGCGATCTGGCCGCGGCGGGAGTGACGCGGAAAGACGTCGTCGTGGGCATTGCCGCGAGCGGCTCGACGCCGTACGTGGCCGGGGCGCTGGAAGAAGCCAAGGAAGCGGGCGCTCTCACGGTGGCGGTCGTCTGCCGCCCGGGCGCGGCGCTCGCGAAGCGCGCGGACATTCTCATCCTCCTCGAGACGGGCACCGAAGTCCTCGCCGAGTCTAGCCGCCTGAAGGCCGGCACCGCGGAGAAAATCGCCCTCAACATGCTTTCGACCGCCGTCATGGCCAAACGCGGCCTCGTCTACCAGGGCGAGATGGTCGCGATGAAGCCGGCGAACGAGAAACTGAGAAGGCGCGCCGTCAGGATCGTCTCCGAGCTCGCAACGCAGACGCCAGAGAAAGCAGAAGATTTTCTCAGAAAGAGTAATTGGAACCTGCCACTGGCTCTCATCTCGGCGAAGTGGGGACTTTCCGCCGAGGCGGCCGCTGATTACCTTTCGAAGAATAATTCGAACGTTGCGGCTGCCTTGAGCCAGCCGCCTTCGCGAGGCGAATCGTGAGCGAGGGAGCAAGAAATCCCTCGTCGCCCCCCTCCTTCGTGGACCTCCACATCCACGGCGCGTTCGGCGTGGATGTCCTCACGGCTTCGGCGGGGGAGATGGACCGTCTCGCGCTCGGGCTTTGGTCCCGCGGCGTGAGCGGGTTCCTTCCCACACTCGTGCCGCAGCCGCTGGACGAAATGGCCGCGACCGCCGCGCGCCTGTCAGCGTGGACGCGCTCGCGCCGTGCGGGCGACGGCCGCGGGGCGATACCCCTCGGGCTTCACTTCGAAGGGCCGTTCGTGTCGGCCGTGCGGTGCGGAGCGCTCCACCGCTCTTGCTTTCTCGACGGGAGCGACCTGAAAACGCTCGACGCGTTCTTCGAGGCGCTCGGCGACCCGCCCGGGCGCCTCATGACGACGCTCGCGCCGGAGATTCCGGGCGGCCTCGCGGTCGTGCGCGCTTTCGCGAAGAAAGGCTTTCTCATCTCCATCGGCCACACCGATGCGGACGCGTCCACGCTCGACGCCGCAGTCGCAGCCGGGGCCCGGCACATGACGCACTTCGGAAACGCGATGAAACCGCTTCACCATCGCGACGTGGGGCCCATCGGCTGGGGGCTCATGACGGACGCCGTCACGGTGGACGTGATCGCCGATCTCCACCATCTCGCGCCGGAGATGCTGCGCCTCGTCCTGAAGGCGAAGGGAGAGGGTCGCGTCGCCCTCATCAGCGATGCGATGCCGGCCGCGGGCCTCGCGGACGGCGACTACGCGATCTGGGGAGAAACGCTCACCATGAAGAACGGCGCCGCCCGCAACGCGGCGGGCGCGCTCGCGGGCTCGACGTGCCTCCTCGACGCGTGCGTGACGCGCCTGTCGTCCATCGGCGTCCCACCGGAGTCGGCGTGGCGCATGGCGACGGACGTTCCGGCGCGCCTTCTCGCGGCCGGGTGATTTACAGCTTCCAGAACCAGCCGCGCCTCTCGAAGACGCGAAGGACGGCCCACCAGAAGACGATCGTCGCGAGCGCGAACGCGTGCGAGCGCACCGTCGGGTCCGCGATCCACGAGAAGCCGCCGCCGTAAAGCCACGCGTGAAGCGAGACGACCTTGCCGGTCGCGTCCGTGAGCTTGACGAGGCCAAACGTCTTGGCGAGAAGACCCGAAAGGGCGAACACGAGGAGCGGGTTCGTCCCGAACGTGAAGAAGAACGCGAAGGGCCTTTTCCAGCCGAGCACGTCGACGACCCACAGGCAGATACCCAATCCGAAGAGCGCGGCGCCGGACGTGAAGACGACATACGAGCCCGTCCAGAGGTTCTTGTTGATCGGAAGCGCCCGTCCCCAGAGAAGACCAGCCGCGGTCGCGACCGCTCCCCAGGCGAGCAGGCGTCCGACCTTCTCCTTCACGGTGGCCGCGCTCCTCAGAAAGAAACCCGTGAGTGTGCCGGTGAGCATCGTCGCGATCGCGGTCAGCGTCGAGACGATCCCCTCGGGGTCCCAACCCTGCGCGTTCTTCCAAAGATGGCCCTTCAGCACGGCAAGATCGACGGCGCGTTGCACGTTCCCCTGCGGCGTGAGGTCGTAGCCCGTCCCGAGGAGGATCCACGTGTGGAGCGCGAGCAGCCCGGCGACGGCCGCCGCGACGCCGAAGACGCGCTTCTTCCAGGCCGCGAGGACGATGCAAGTGCCGAGAGCAAATGCCAAACCGATGCGCGGGAGGACGCCCGGGACGCGCAGGCGCGAGAGGCGCTCGAGGAACGGCACGAACGGATAGAACGCCATCGCCCAGCCGACAAGGACGATCGTCATGCCGCGCCGGAAGGCGTGACGCGCGAGGTCGAGACGACCCGCGCCTTGGGCCATCCGCTTTTCGAGCGAGAACACGCCCGCGACACCCACGATGAAGAGGAACCACGGGAAGATGAGGTCGGTCGGTGTCCAGCCGTGCCACTCCGCGTGGTCGAACGGCCAATAGAGATGCCCCCAGTCACCGGGGTTGTTGACGAAGATCATCCCCACGACCGTCACGCCGCGGAACATGTCGAGGGCGACGAGGCGCCCGCCAGAGGCGGGCGCGGGAGAAGGGAGTTTCTGCTGGCTCGTGATAGCGGCATGTTAGAACGGAGGACAAAGGAGTACACGGCAGGGATGCATTCCTTAGAACGTGAAAGGACCGGCAAAAATCTCTTTCTCCTCTTTCTAGTTTTCCTCTCCTCCTGCACCACGATCCCGCCGTCGCTCCACGTCACGCCCACGAACCGTGACCTCCTCCAGCTCATGATCGCGATCTCCGACAACACGGCGGCCGACCGCTTCATCGACCTCTTCGGCGCCGAAGCCGTGAATGCGCGCATGGCCGCGCTCTGCCTGCCCGGCATCCGCCTCGTGAGGCGCATCCCGAACAAGGGCCAGGAGCCTTCGAAATGGCCGCCGCTCGGCGTCATGACGCCGCGCGACACGGCGGAGCTCTATCGGCGCGTCGCAGCGCGCACGCTCCTCGACCCCGCGAGCGACCGCCTCATCGCGAGGCTCCTCGCGACGCAACACACGCGCGATCGCCTGCCGCGCCTGCTTCTGGACGAGAACGGGACGTCGCGTCTTCCGTGAGACGGATCGCCGCTTCTGGGACCTCTGGCGATCGGTGGGCGGAAGCGAAGCGGACGCCTCTGGCAGTTCGTCTCTCTCGAGCACCGGGCGTGGCATGCGGGCGTCTCGCTCCTGCATGGCCGCATGGCCTTGAACCGCACGTCGGTCGGCATCGAGATCACCGGCGACGGCAACCGGTACCCCTTTGCACGCGCTCAAATCGAGACGGTCGTACGGCTCGTGGGCGTTCTGACGGCCATGTTCGACCTCGACGCGCCCTGGATCGCGGGGCATGAGCACATCGCGCCGGACCGCAAGAACGACCCCGGCGCGCTCTTCCCGTGGAACGAGGTCGTGCGGCGCGGTCTCGACCTCGCTCACGAACTGAACCATCGTCCGGGCTCATCCTCGCCTTGACAGCCTGCTCAAGACTTCGGTATAGGATTCGCCCGGCCATGCCCAGCCAGTTCTCCAGTCTCGACGACGTTGAGGCACTGCGGCGGTTCGTGCGCGACCTCCGTGAGGGGGTCTACGTCACCGACTCGAACGGCCGGATCATGGACGGGAATCCGGCCTTTCTCGCGATGCTGGGCATCGCGTCACTCGAGGAGGCGCGCCGAATGAAGAGGACTGACTTCATGGTGGACGAAGAGCGCCGCGACGCCGAGCTCCTCGGCCTCGAGCGCGACGGCGCCGTGCACGACTTCGAGCTCGAGATCCGCCGGAGGGACGGTGAGGCCCGAACGGTCATCGACACCGCATATCGTTGCCTCGACCCCGAGACGGGCGAGGTCTTCTACCAGGGCATCCTCATCGACATCACCGATCGCAAGCGCCTCGAGGAACGCCTTCTCGACCAGAGCCTGCGCGACCCGCTCACGGGCTGCTGGAACCGCCGCTATCTCACGGAGTTCGCGGGACGCCACGCCGACGCGAGCGGCTCGTGGGGCTGCATCATGGTCGATATCGACCACTTCAAGCAGTACAACGATGAGTTTGGACACGAGGCGGGCGATGCCGTCCTGAACCGGGTCGCGCGCTTCTTCATGCGCACGACGCGTGTCGAGGAAACGACCGTGCGTATGGGCGGCGACGAGTTTCTCATCCTCCTCAACGGGGCCGACGCTCAGGCGACCGAGAACACGAGCCAGCGCCTGACGGCCATGGCCGGACGCGAGCTCCTCGTGCCCTTCTCGGCCGGCTGGGCGTCGCGCGAGAACGGCGAGTCCCTGGAAAAGACGATCGCGCGCGCGGACCACCGCCTCCTGCACGCGCGCGGACTTACGCGCTCGGGCGCGCGCGCGAAATTCGCGATCGTGCCTTAGAGCTGAGCCCGCTTCTCTTGGGTCGTCAAGCCGTCACGGGAACGACGCCCAGCCCGGGCCCGTCGGGCAGGGACCAGCGGCCGTTCGCGATGGAAAGTCCCTTAAAGGGATCCCCCGCGAGGAGAAGATTTCCATCGATGTCGAGCCAGTCGAAAAGGGGGCCCACGGCGACGCCTGCCGCGATGCCGAGCGACGATTCGATCATGCAGCCGAGCATCAGTTTGAGGCCCAAAGCGCGGGCCACCGCCGTCATCTCGTAGACGCGCGTGATGCCTCCCGACTTCGCGAGCTTCAGGACGACGCCATCGAAGAGCCCCGCTTTGCCGGGCACGTCGGAGGCGTGGAGAACGCCCTCGTCGCCCAGGATCGGAAATGTCGCGAGACCCTTGAGCTTCGCCATCTCGCCGTCCATCGCCGCAGGCATAGGCTGCTCGAGGTAGAGAGGCTTGACCCCGTTCAGCCAGGCGAGCTTCCTTTTCGTCTCGTCCACGCTCGTCCAGCCCTCGTTCGCGTCCACGGTGATGGGCTTGTCGGTGACGGAGCGAATCGCCGCGATGTTCTCTTCGTCGCTCGCGAGCCCGATCTTGATCTTCAGCCTTGGAAACGCCGCCGCCTCGCGGACCTTCTGCTTCATGACTTCAGCGGTGTCGATGCCGATCGAGAACGTCGTGACGGGCATGCGCCCCGTGGGGACCCCGAGGAGATCGTGCACAGGGCGGTTCAGCTTCTTGCCCTTCCAGTCCCAGAGCGCGAGGTCGAGTGCGGCCACGACCTCGGTGTCGACCCCCGCTTCCCTTTCGGCGCGCTCCAGCCACGTGAGGTGCTCCCACGGCGAGAGGCCCGCGACGGCCCCTTTCACGCGCGCGAACGCCGCCTCCGACGTCTCGAAGCTCTGATTCCAGCGCTTGTTCGCTGCGGCCTCCCCGAAGCCGGTCACGCCCTCGGCCGTCAACGTCAGGAGGCCGTTCTTCTTTTCGTCGGAGGAGCCTCGCGCGATCGTCCACGTGTGCGCGAGCTTGAGGACGAGGGGACGGTACGAGAGAGAGACTTCGGACGCGGAGGGGCGCGAGGGTGCCTCGGCGAAGAGCGCTTCCGGCAGCGCGGACGAAGCGGCGGCGGCGACGGAGGAGACGAGGAGGCCACGGCGAGAAATGGGCTGCGTCATGGCCGGAATTATGGTGTGAGAATGACCGAATGCGCCACCGGATGACGACCACGGTCGGGAGAGCCAGCCTGCGCGCCCTCGCCGCGGCTTTTCTTCTCTTCTCATTCGAAGAAATCTCCTTCGCAGCCGTCGTCACGGCCGCTGTCCAGGACCTCTTCACGAGGCCCGACGAGACGTCGTCCGTCGACGATCAGGTCATCCTCGGCGAGCGCGTGGAGATCCTCGAGGACGCCGCCGGATTCGCGAAGGTGAGGACGGCCGCCGGCGAGGTCGCGTGGATTCCCGAACGCTCGCTGCGCCGGGGCGACGCTCCGGCAGCCGCGAAGGTCGCGCGCGTGACGTCGAACTTCGCGCACGTCTACGCGACGCCCTCGTTCACGCAGCAGAAGCCGCTCCTCACGGCCCCGGTAGGGGCACAGATGATTTTTTCGGATTTCTTGGAAGGGAAAGAGGGCGAGCCGTATTCGTGGGTCCGAGTCTCTCTGCCGGATGGGCGTATCGGTTTCGTCGCGCGCCCGGACGTCGCCCTCGTCCCCTTCGGAGAAAACTCCCCTCTTCGTTCCCCGTCCGAATGGCTTGCGTTCGGGAAGCGCTTTCTCGGCGCGCCGTACACGTGGGGCGGCGTGACGCCGCTCGGATTCGATTGCTCGGGGCTCGTCCAGACGATCCTCAAGAACTTCGGCGTGGTCCTGAAACGCAACGGCTATGAACAGGCGTTTCAGGATCCGCACCTCGTCCCCGTGTCTCTGGACGCTCTTCGCCCCGGCGACCTCCTCTTCTTCGGCAACGAGGACAAGATCGACCACGAGGCGATATGGCTCGGGGACGGGACGGTTCTCCAAGCGACGCGCCACAACGTGCCGGGCGTGCAGGTCACGCCGTTCGACAGCCCGTTCCTCAAGCCGTTCTTCCGGTACGCCCGGAGGTTGAAGATTTCTTCGAATGAGAAGAGCGGCCCGGAGTTCACGGAGACGAAGGTACACGACCTGCAGCGCGCCCTCGACGCGATCGCCGACAGCAGCGGGGCGCGCTTCGGCATCTTTTTCAAGGATCTCGCGAGCGGCAAAACCCTTTCCAAGAATTCTTCGGTCTCCATGCACGCCGCATCCACGATGAAGACGCCCGTCCTCCTCGAGGTCCTGCGCCGCGCCGACGCGGGCATCCTGAGTCTTTCGGATGAGGTGCTTGTGAAGAACGAGTTCAGGAGCGTCGTCGACGGATCGCCGTTCTCGATCGGCCTCGAAGAGACCGACGCGCCGACGGTGGAAAAGCTTGGCGGTAAGGCCACGCTCGAGTTCCTCGTCACGGAGATGATCGTCCGCTCCTCCAACCTCGCGACGAACCTCGTCCTCTCGCTCGTTGGCCCCGAGAACGTGCAGGCATTCACGGACGCGCTGGGCGCCCCCACGGTCAAGGTGAGGCGCTGCGTCGAGGATTCGAAGGCGTTCGAAAGGGGCGTCAACAACGAGACGGACGCCGCGGGAATGGCCGCCGTGATGGAGGCCGCCGTGAGGTCAGAGAGACTCTCGGCCGCCGCGAAGTCGAAGGCATGGGAGATCCTCGCGGGCCAGACGTTCAACGAGGAGATCCCGGCCGGCCTGCATCCGCAGTCGGGCGCCATCGTCGCGCACAAGACGGGCTCGATCTCGTCCGTGGAGCACGACGCCGCGATCGTCCGCCTGCCGGACGGGCGCGAGTACGTGCTCGTCCTCCTCGCGAACGACTTCGGCGCGACCGAAGAGGGGCGCAAGAAGGTTTACGCCGCGGCGCGGAAGATGTCGCGCGCCGCGTGGGAGGCGATGGTCGCGCCGTGAAGCGCGGCGTCGTCCTCGGCCTTCTCGTCCTCTACGTCGTCTGGGGCTCCACGTACCTCGCAATCCGATTCGGACTCGAGTCGATCCCGCCGTTCCTCATGTCGGGCCTCCGCTATTTCGTCGCCGGCGCCATCCTCTTCGCCGCCGCGAAGAGGATGGGGGCCCCCCGCATCGAAGCCCGCGACCTCGTGCCGGCCTTCACGTGCGGCGCCTTGCTGCTCCTCTGCGGGAACGGTGGCGTGGTCTGGGCCGAGCAGCGCATCTCGTCCGGCCTCGCGGCGCTTCTCATCGCGACCGAACCCCTTTTCATCGTCCTTTTGCAGGCGCTGCCCCCCGAGCGGCACGTGCCCCGGGGCCGCGCTCTTTTCGGAGTCGCCCTTGGCCTCCTGGGCGTCGCGCTCCTTCTCAGCCCCGCGCGGTTGGGCGGGGAACGCGTCGACCTCCTCGGAGCCGCCGTGGTCCTCTTTGCCGCGTTCACCTGGGCACTGGGGTCTCTTTTCGCGCGCCGCTTCACACCGGCCAGGTCGCCGCTTCAAGCAACCGCGCTCCAGATGCTCGCCGGCGGAGCCCTTCTCCTTGCGCTCTCCACGGCGGTCGGCGAATGGGCCCGCTTCTCGCCCGCGCATGTCTCGGCGCGCTCGTGGGCGGCGCTCCTCTATCTCATGGTGTTCGGCTCACTCCTCGGCTTCACGGTTTACGTCTGGCTCCTCAGGACGGCGTCCCCCAACCTCGTCTCGACGTACGCGTTCGTGAATCCGGTCGTCGCCATGTTCCTCGGCTGGCTTCTGGCGGCCGAACCGGTCTCGCTCCGCACGCTTCTGGCCGCGGCCGTGATCGTGGGCGCCGTGGTCCTGATGACGCAAGCGGAGGCGAGCGGCCGGACGTGATCCGGCGAGCGCCACCGGACCATCCGGTCGCTCTTCGATCGTTACTCGATCATTTCTCCGCCCCGCGCGCGCGCCAGGTGGCTCATGGCCGCGTCCGGCCATTCGAGCGAGCCGCGCGCCTGCGATGAGAGCTTGCCCTCGGCGTTGAAGAACATCGTCTCTAAGGGGCGCTTGGAATTGAGCTTCTTCGTGGTGTCGCCGTCCGGGTCGAGAACGAGCGTGTTCGGCTGCGGGGCCGTCAGCCCTTTCTGCTTCAGCCAGGCGTCGAGCGTCTCAAAGTCGCGGTCCTGGGCGATGAGGACGAACTCCACGCCGGGATCCGCCTTCAGCTCTTCCTGCATGCGGAAGATGCCGCCCAGCTCCGAAGCCGCTCCGTCGGCCGACGTCGAGAAAAAATGCAGAACGAGCGCTTTCCCCGGGCGCCCGACGAGGTTGCGCGTCTTGCCGTCGCGCGTCTTTACGTTGAGGTGGCCCCCCGCGTCCATGTTCAGAATGCCGTGGTCGTGGTCCGGATGCGTCGCCGGAACGAGCGAGAGCCAATAGGCCCATGCGAATCCGACGGCGAACAGGCCAAGGGCGCCGAAGAGAAAGACGCGGCGGCGGGATGGTGTCATGGAGCGCTCCCGAGGTTCTCGACGGGGCGGACGTCGCTTTCCGTGTCCACGCGGAACCGTTTGAGATTTGCGAACTCGAAGCGGAACGAGGTGTCGAGGCGGAAGAAGAGCGCCGTCTTTCCGGTCAGCCGGAGCTCGACGACGCAGGGAAACCACAGGTCTTTCCCGAGCGGCTGGCCCGTGTAGACGATCTCGGCTTGCTTCACGTTCGCGACGATCCCGCCGGCCACTTTCACCGGCTTCGTGAGGTGCGCCACGACGGATCGGACCTGAAAGTCCACGGCGTCGATGAGCGCGCGGCCCGCAAGCGAATTCAGCGCGCGGTCCCCGAGGCTCTTCGCGGGGGGCGCCGCGGGATCCGGCTCGAAATCGAGGATGTACGCGGGGCGACCCTCCACGGTCTCCACTCCCACGACCTGGATCACGAACCGTCCGATGAGCTCCGAGAGCCGCCTCCGCCCGACGAGCGGATCGTCCTCGTCGCCGGATACCCTTTCGGCCTGACGGGCCTCCGCGGCGGCCTTCTGCTCGATGCGCTTTTTCCTGCCCTTCTCGTCTTCCTCGCCGGCCTTGCGCTTCTCGACCTCGGTCGCGGGGCGACCGTCCACCTCGACGAGCTCGCGCGATCCTTCCGCGTCGCCTTCCCTCGACAGCACGTAGAACAGGCGCGACGCGATCTCCTTCGCCCGGCCGTCGGCGCCCCAGTCGATCTTCACCTCGCGCTGGTCGAACGTGGTACCGGCGAACGCGGCCTCGACCCGGCGCTGGCTTCTCACGACACGCCGGACGAGATCGCCGGCATCGACATCGGGCACACCGAACGGGGTCGTCCCGGCCCGGGCGGCTCCCGAGGTGAAGGCGAGAACGAGGGCGGCGCAAGATGCGAGACGCGCGTCCATGACCCCTGGACTATACGGCGACGCATTTTCGGTACGATCCGAGGACAAGGAGAGCGGGATGCGCGTCATCGTCACGGGCGGGACCGGGTTCGTCGGTTCGAAGCTCTGCGAGAGCCTCGTCGCCAAAGGCCATGAGGTCATCCTGTTCACACGCGACGCGTCCCGTTCACGGGACCACATTCACCCGAGAGTCCGCGTCGTGTCGTGGGCGCCGGGCGCGGCATGGGAATCGTGGATCGATGGCGCGGGCGGAATCGTGAATCTCGCCGGCGAGAACATCGCCCAGCGCTGGACGGCGGCCGCGAAGAGCCGGATCGTGAACAGCCGCGTCGAGGCCGCCGCGCGCCTATGCGCCGCGATCGAAAAGGCCGCCGTGAGGCCGTCCGTCCTCGTGAACGCGGCGGCCGTCGGCTACTACGGACCGCACGGCGACGACGTCCTGGCCGAGGACGCCCCGCCCGGAACCGACTTCCTCGCGACGACGTGCGTGGCGTGGGAAGAGGCCGCGAGGAAAGCGGAGCCCCTCGGCGTGCGCGTGGCGCTGATCCGGACCGGAATCGTCCTCGGCGGGGACGGCGGCGCCCTCGCAAAGATGCTTCCGCCCTTCAAAGCCTTCGCCGGCGGACCCGTGGGGAGCGGAGAGCAATGGATGTCGTGGATCCACCGGGACGACCTCGTGGCCCTCTTCGCTTTCGCGCTCGGGAACCCGGCCGCGAAGGGCGCGATCAACGGCACCGCTCCGAATCCCGTCACGATGAAGGAGTTCGCCACGGCGCTCGGCCACGTCCTCCACCGGCCGAGCTTCCTGCCCGCGCCCGCGGCCGCCGTGCGGCTCCTGCTCGGCGAGATGGCCACCGTGGTGCTCGACGGGCAGCGCGTCGTTCCGAAGAAGGCCGAGGCGCTCGGCTTCCCGTTCCGCTTCATGGAAATCGAGGCGGCGCTCCGCGACGTCACGGGAGCCTGAGCATGGCGCTCGTCGGCCGCAGCGTGCCCCGTGCGGACGGACCGGCCAAGGTATCCGGTACGGCCCACTACGTCGACGATCTCACGCGGCCCGGCGTCCTCCTCGGCGCGACCCTCCGCAGCCCCGTCGCGCGGGGACGGCTGCGCGGAATCCGAAGGGATCCCGCGTTCGACTGGGCGGGCGTGACGGTCGTCACCGCCGAAGACGTTCCCGTGAACGTCGTCGCGCTGATCGAGGAGGATCAGCCCGTCCTCGCTGCGGACGAGATCCGCCACGCGTACGAGCCGCTCGCGCTCGTGGCGGCCGAGGATCCCGTCCGCCTCGCCGGTGCTCTCCGCGCCCTCACGCCCGAGATCGAGCCCTTGCCGCCCGTGCTCACGGTCGCCGACGCGCTCGCGCGAAAGGCGCAGATTCACGGCTCCGACAACATCTTCGCGACCTACCGCATTTCGAAGGGCGACGCGGCCCGGGCGATCGCGAGGAGCCCCGTCCGCCTGAACGGGACATACCGGACGCCACATCAGGAGCAGCTCTACATCGAGCCACAGGGCATGCTCGCCTTCTGGGACGCGTGCGGGGCTCACCTCCAGGGATCGCTGCAATGCCCGTTCTACGTCCAAAAGGGCGTGAAGCGCACGTTCAGCCTCGATGACGCTCACGTGGACGTGACGCAGGCCGTCACGGGCGGCGGATTTGGCGGAAAAGAGGAGTACCCCACGCTTCTCGCGCTCCATGCCCTCCTGCTCGCGAAGAAGAGCGGCCAGCCCGTGAAGATGATCTACGACCGGCAGGAGGACATCGAAGCGACGACGAAGCGCCATCCCTGTGAGGTGACGATCGAATCCGGCTGCGACCGCGAGGGTAACCTGTCGGCTGTCTCGATCAACGTCCTCATGGACGGCGGCGCCTACGTCACGCTCACCCCGGTCGTCCTCTCGCGCGGCGCTCTCCACGCGGCGGGCGCCTACCGCTGGGACCACGTCGCGATCGAGGCCGTCGCGGTCGCCACGAACACGCCCCCGAACGGCGCCTTCCGGGGCTTCGGGGCGCCGCAGACGATCTGGGCCATCGAACGGCACATGGATCGCATCGCGCGCGAGCTGTCCCTGGACCCGCTCCTCCTGCGCGAGAAGAACCTTCTCCGGGTCGGCGACACGACGCCGACGGGCCAGCTCCTGAAGGAGTCCGTCGGCATCCAGCGCTGCGTCGAGGAGGCGAAGAAAGCGAGCGGCTGGGACACGAAGCGCGCGACGCTCGGACGCGCCGCGCCCGTGCGGCCGGTCGCCGCGATGCAGCGCCAGACCGCACCGGGCGGTTCCGCCTCCCGCAAGGCCCGCGGCATCGGCGCGAGTGTTTTCCTCCATGGGGCGGGGTTCACCGGTTCGGGTGAGCGCAAGCTGAAAGGCCGCGTCGCGATCGACATGTTCCGGGCCCCCTCGGAGAAGAAGCCGCGTTTCCGGATCCGCACGGCGTCGACGGACATCGGCCAAGGCACCGAGACGGTCTTCCTGCAGATCGCGGCCGACGTCCTCCGGGTCCCGATGGACCGCGTGGAGTTCGCCACGCCGTCGACCGCCGTCGTCCCCGACTCGGGACCCACCGTGGCGTCTCGGACCGTGATGATCGTCGGCTCGATCGTCGAAAGCGCCGCGCGCGAGCTGTTCGCGCGCATCGAGTACGAGCGCCAGAAACGCGGCGGCTCGTTCGACGACGCGGCGCTCCGCCTGCTCGCGGACCAGGACCCGGTCGTCTCCGAAAAGACCTACGAACCGCCGGCGGAGCTCGCCTGGGACGACGCGACGTACCGCGGCGACGCCTATCCCGTTTTCGCGTGGGGCTGCGACATCGCCGAGGTCGAGGTGGACCTCGACACGTTCGAAACGGCCGTGCTCGGTTTCTGGGCCGCGCACGACGTCGGAAAGGCCATCCATCCCCTCATGTGCAAGGGACAGATCGAGGGCGGGACGCTTCAGGCGATCGGCTGGGCGCTCAACGAGAGGCTCGTCGTCAAGGACGGGAAGATCCTGAACGCCCGCATGTCGACCTACATCGTCCCGACCAGCCTCGACGCCCCCCGGTTCACGACGATCCTCGTGGAGGATCCCTACTCGAAGGGGCCGGGCGGCGGCGCCAAAGGCATCGGTGAGCTGCCCATGGACGGCGGCGCGCCCGCGATCGCCGCCGCGATCGAGCATGCGACGGGAATCATTCGCGACGACCTGCCGCTCCTGCCCGAGGACCTTTTCGCGGCGCGACAGACGGGGACATGAAGATCACGTTCGTCCTGAACGGCCGCTCGCGCACGATCGATGCGCCCCCTCTCGCGCGCCTTCTCGACGTCCTGCGTGGGACCCTCGGGCTCACCGGAACGAAAGAGGGCTGCGGCGAGGGCGAGTGCGGCTCGTGCACGGTGCTGCTGGACGGCGTCCCCGTGAACGCTTGCCTCGTCGCGGCCGGCCAGTGCGACGGGCGGACGGTGCTGACGGTCGAGGGGCTCGAGAACAAGGACGGGCTCTCGGACCTGCAGGACGCCTTCGTGACGGAGGGCGGCGCGCAATGCGGCATCTGCACGCCCGGCTTCCTCATGGCGGCACGCGCGCTTCTCGCGGGGAACCCGCAACCCGGGGAGGGCGAGATCCGCGAGGGCATCGCGGGCAACGTCTGCCGCTGCACCGGCTACCAGCGCATCGTGGAGTCGATCCGGCACGCCGGAAAGGAGCGGGCCTCACGTGAACCCGGCTGAGATCGCGCTCCACCCGTTCGAGCGCCCGGCCTCGCTCGCCGAGCTCTGCCGGACGCTTTCGACCCGCGCGGTGCGCAAGGAGAAGACCGTGCTCCTCGCGGGGGGCACGGACTGGATCGTGGAGCGCCGCCTCGCGCCGCTGGAGAGCCCGGACGACCTGCCGCTCGTCCTCGACGTCTCGCGCCTGCCCGAGATGCGAGCCATTCATGTCGCGAAGGAGCACGCCGCGATCGGCGCCGCCGCGACGTTCCTCGAGATCAAGAGCCATCCCGTGCTCTCGCGGCGCGTGCCGGTTCTCACGGCCATGGCGCGCGAGGTGGGCGCTGTCCAGATCCAGGCGCGCGGAACGCTGGGCGGCAACCTCGCGACCGCCTCTCCCGCGGCCGACGGGGCGGCCGCGCTCATGGCCCTCGACGCCGACGTCGTCCTCGCGAGCGTGACCGGTGAGCGGCGGGTCCCGTTGACCCAGTTCTTCACGGGCTATCGCGCGACGCGGCGGGCCGAGAACGAGGCGATCGTCCGGGTCGAGTTCGCCCTCCCAAGGACCGGCGCCCACCAGATGTGGAGGAAGGTCGGCACGCGCGCGGCGCAGGCAATCTCGAAAGTCGCTTTTGCGGCGGTCGTCGAGCTCGAGCACGGCCGCGGCGTCCGCGCCGGGTTCGGCATGGCGTCGGTGGCGCCGGTGACGGCCTCCCTCCCGACGGTGCGGGCGCTCGCCCTCGCGCCGAACCTCGCCTCGGTCTCGGAGCAGGAGCTCGAGGCAGCGACGCGGCGTGACATCACCCCGATCGACGACCTCCGCTCGACCGCGGCCTACCGGGCGCATGTTGCGGTCGCGCTCGTGAAGTGCTTTTTTCGCTCTCTGAGGACGGCGATCGGCTCCTGAGCTCCCAGGGGCGCCCCGCGTGCCCGTATGATCCGGCATACCCCGGAGGTGACCGATGCGCGAGATCGTCCGGCACGAGCCGGGCACGTTCTGCTGGCCGGAGCTCGCCACGACCGACGCCGAGGCCGCGAAGAAGCTGTACGGCACCCTCTTCGGCTGGACTTTCGAGGATCAGCCCGCGGCGGCGGGCATGACGTACACGTTCGCGCGCCTCGCCGGCAAGGACGTCGCCGCTCTTTACGTGCTCGAGGCCGCGCAACATGAGCGCGGCGTGCCGCCCCACTGGAATTCCTACGCCGCCGTCGACAGCGCCGACGAGAGCGCGATGCGCGCGCTGATTCTGGGCGGCACGATCGTCGTGAAACCGTTCGATGTCGGCGCGAGCGGGCGCATGGCCATCGTGAGAGATCCGCAGGGCGCGACGCTCTGCCTGTGGGAGGCGCGCGCCCACCCGGGCGCGCAGATCATCGGGGAGATCGGGTCGCTCTGCTGGACCGAGCTCGCGACGACGGACCCGGACGCCGCGGGCCATTTTTACGCCAGCCTCTTCGGCTGGGCGCTGAAGAAGCAGGAGACGGGCGCGCACGCCTATACCGAGCTCTGGAAGGGGCCGCGCCCCGCGGGCGGGATGATGGCGATCGAGAAGGAGTGGGGGCCCATGCCACCAGCATGGGGCGTCTATTTTCGCGTGGCCGACTGCGACGCGACCGTGGCCAAGGCGAAGACGCTCGGAGCGCGCGTTCTCGCGGGGCCCGACGACATTCCGAGGGTCGGGCGCTACGCCTTTCTCGCCGACTGCGAGGGCGCGACCTTCGCCGTGATGGCGCTCGCGCCCTAACGGATCAGAGGGAGCCTTTTCAGCCCGCGCCGGAGATCGAGCAGGATGCGACGTGTCAGTCCTTGGCCTTGCGCGTCCGGCGCAGCTCGGTGACCCACTTCTTGCCGTCCTTCTCAACGAAGAGGAAGTGCACCGAATCGCCCTCGCGCAGTTCGCCGAACGTCAGTTTCTTCTTCAGCTTGGTCGTCTCCGTCAAGTAGACGTCCCACGAGTCTCCCTTTTCGCCCTGGACGGTCAGCATCATGGCCGGCTGGTCGATCCGCGTGATCTTGCCCTCATGAGGGCGGTTTTCCGCGTACGCCGAGGCGGCGATCAGGAACACGAAGAGAGCGGCGAAGGCTGTGGCCAATACCTTTTTCATGAGTGTTCTCCTATTCAGACCAGGAGCAAGAACTGCGCCAGGGCGCGTGGACGTGCGAAACTTCTCCCGGCTCATGGCGAACGAAGCGGATACCTGCCGAAAGTATGTTGTCCCGCGTCTTCAAGCGGCGGGCTGGGAGGAGACTCAAGGTTTACCTCGCTCAGCGAATCCGCGAGGAGATCGCCGCGGCGTCGAAATAGAAGCCGTGCCGTTTACCCCTCCAGTTTCCGGTACTTGATCCGGTGCGGGCGGTCGGCCTCGGCGCCGAGCCTCTTGTGCCGGTCGGCTTCGTAGTCCTGGTAGTTGCCTTCGTACCAGACGACCTTGCTGTCGCTTTCGAATGCGAGCATGTGCGTCGCGACGCGGTCGAGGAACCAGCGGTCGTGGCTGATGACGACGGCGCAGCCGCCGAAGGAGAGGAGCGCCTCCTCGAGCGCGCGTAGCGTGTCGACGTCGAGGTCGTTCGTGGGCTCGTCGAGAAGAAGGAGGTTGCCGCCCTTCTTGAGCGTCCTTGCGAGGTGCAACCGGTTCATCTCGCCGCCGGAGAGGTTCGCGACGAGCTTCTGCTGGTCAGCGCCCTTGAAGTTGTACATCGCGCAGAAAGCGCGACTCGGCATCTCGCGCTTGCCGAGCAGGACGAGATCCTGCCCCTCCGACAGCTCGTCGTACACGGTCTTCTTCGCGTCGGGCCTTTCGCGGTTCTGGTCCACGTAGCTCGGGACGACGGTCTCGCCGACCTGAAGCTTGCCGCCATCAGCCTTCTCGAGGCCCATGATCATCTTGAAAAGCGTCGTCTTGCCCGCGCCGTTCGGACCGATGATCCCCACGATGCCGCCCTTCGGGAGGTCGAAGTTGAGATCCTCGAAGAGAAGCTTGTCGCCGAAAGACTTCTTCACGCCTTCGGCCCTGACCACGACGTCGCCGAGGCGCGTCCCCGGGGGGATGTAGATCTCGTTCGTCTCGCCGCGGGCCTCGATGCCGCTCTCGGACACGAGCTGTTCGTAAGCTTGCAGGCGCGCCTTGCTCTTCGCCTGCCGCGCGCGCGGAGCCATGCGTACCCACTCGAGCTCGCGTTTGAGGGACCTCTGGCGCGCGCTCTCGGTCTTCTCCTCGATTTCGAGACGCGCTTCCTTCTGCTCGAGCCACGACGAGTAGTTGCCCTTCCACGGGATGCCCGCGCCGCGGTCGAGCTCCAGGATCCAGCCCGCCACGTTGTCGAGAAAGTAGCGGTCGTGCGTCACGGCGACGACGGTGCCCGGGAATTCCTTCAGGAACTGCTCGAGCCAGGCGACGGACTCGGCGTCGAGATGGTTCGTAGGCTCGTCGAGGAGAAGCATGTCGGGCTTTTCGAGGAGGAGGCGGCACAGCGCCACCCGCCGCCTCTCGCCGCCCGAGATCTTCGTGACGTTCGCGTCGGGCGGCGGGCAGCGGAGCGCGTCCATCGCGCTCTCGAGCGTGCGGTCGAGCTCCCAGCCGTTCGCGGCCTCGATGGCATCCTGCACCTTGCCGTACTCGGCCATGACCTTGTCCATCTCGGCATCGGGCAGGCTCTCGCCCATCTTTTCGCCCAGCTCGTCGAAGCGGGCGAGGAGCTTCTTCACCGGAGCGACGCCGTCCTCCACGTTTTCAAGAACGGTCCTTTTCGGATCCAGCTGTGGGTCCTGCGAGAGATACCCGATGCGCGTCCCCTCGGCCGGGTACGCCTCGCCGGTGAACTCCTTGTCGATGCCGGCCATGATGCGCAGCACGGTCGACTTGCCCGCGCCGTTGAGCCCGAGGATGCCGATCTTGGCGCCCGGGAAAAAGGAGAGATAGATGCCCCTGAGGATCTCCCGCTGGGGCGGGACGACCTTCCGGAGATTCTGCATCGTGAAGATGTACTGCTCGGCCATGGGGCCGGGAATGTAACAGGAACCAGGGATAGGATTCCGCCACAGGAGGACCGCGCCATGTGGCTAATCGTGGAACTCGCGCTCTGCGCGCTTGCGGGCTGGGCGACCGGACAGATCATGAAGGGCAGTGGCTATGGCCTTCTCGGAGATGTCCTACTGGGAATCGTAGGAGGCTGGCTCGGAGGCTTCCTCCTCGGTCGCTTCATCATGGGAGGCGGCCTCCTGGGCGACTTCCTCGTCCGTCTCGTTGGAGCCGTCGTCCTCGTCGCACTGGTGCGTCTGCTGAAGAAGGCATGAGCCTTGACCTTTGGTTAGACTTAATCTAATCTATTGTTCTGGAGGTTTTTCCATATGGCTAAGAAGGACAAAAAGGACAAGAAGAAAGGCGCCGCGGCTGTCGTCGCCACTCTTCAGCGGCAGCAGGCGAACGCGCTTGTCGCGTATCTGAACTACAAGAAATACCACTGGCTCTCGTACGGTCCGCTCTTCCGTGACATCCACCTCATGCTCGACGAGCAGGCGACGCAGGTCTACGTCACGATCGACGAGTTCGCCGAGCGCGCGATCATGATCGGCGGCGCTCCGCTGGGCGACCCGGCGGACTATCTGCCGAACGCGAGCGTGAAGCCTTCGCAGGGCTCCCTCTCCCTCGACGAGATGATCGCGGAGGCGCGCAAGACCCTCGACGTCATCATCGAGGAGATGCACGCCGACGCCGACGTCGCGACGGAAGCAGGCGACATCGGCACGGCCGACCTGTACACGCGCCTCGTCCAGACCCACCAGAAGAATCGTTGGTTCCTGAACGAGATCCTCAAGAAGAAGGATGGCCTGACGAGCTGAGGCGGCCCCGAGGGGCGCGGGCCGATAGACTCGGCACATGCCGAAACGGTCCGCCTCCCTCGCCCTCCTTCTGCTCCTCGCGTCTCCCGCCGCGGCGGCCGAGACCGGTCGCGCCTTCACGCTCGAGGACCTCTACCGCGTGAAGTCCGTCGGCGAGCCCGCGGTCTCGCCGGACGGGAAGACGATCGTCTATTCCGTCGCCACGAACGACTGGGCGACGAAGAAGAAGACCGCCGCGCTTTGGCGTGTGGACGCGGACGGAAGGAACGCCCGGCAGATCACGTCGGGCGACGCGCGCGACGAGCACCCGTTCTTCTCGCCGGACGGAAAGACGCTCGCCTTCGTCTCGACACGGACAGGCGAGCCGCAGCTCTTCTTCCTGCCGCTCGCGGGCGGCGAAGCCGAGCAGAAGACGCGCTTTCCCGGCGGCATCGACGGGCCGGCGTTCTCGAAGGACGGCCGCTTCGTCGTCTTCGCGTCCGACGTGACGCCCGCCTGCGGCGCCGACGCCGCCTGCAACAGGAAGGCCTTCGACGCCCGCGAGGCGAACAAGCTCAAGGCCCACCTCGCGGACTTCCTCCTCTATCGCCACTGGACCAAGTGGAAGGACGGCAAGCGCACGCACGTCTTCCTCCTCGACCTCGCCGAGGCCGATGCCGCGAAGGCCGTCCGCGACCTGACGCCCGGCGACTTCGACTCCCCGGTCTTCTCCGTCGGCGGCGGCCGCGACTTCGACCTCTCGCCCGACGGGACGGAGCTCGCCTTCTCCTCGAACCGCGACACGGACGCCGCGTTCTCGACGAACGCGGACGTCTTCACGGCGCCGGTGAAGGACGACGCCGCGGCGCTCCTGTCTCCGCGAAACCTCACGGCCGCGAACAAGGGCTTCGACGGCTCGCCACGCTATTCGCCGGACGGCCGCTTCCTCGCGTTCAAGCGGCAGGTCACGCCGCGCTACGAGGCCGACCGATTCCGGATCATGCTTCTCGAACGGGCGACCGGCGCCGTCCGCGACCTCACGGCCGGATTCGACGACACGGTCCGCGACTTCGAGTTCTCGAAGGACGGGACGCGGATCTTCTTCACGGCCGATGTGAAGGGCCGGACGCCGCTTTACGAGATCGTCCTCGCGACGGGCGCGATCCGAGCCGTCTCGTCCGTCGGGACGCTCGACGGGTGGGCGCTCGCACCGGACGGCACGTTCGCGGTCGCGGCGCGGCGGCGCATCGGGAGCACCCTCGAGCTGTGGCGCCTCCCCGTCGCGCCCACCGGAGATGGCACGGCGACCCGCCTCACGACACACAACGCGGCCTTCGAGAAGGAGGTCGACGTCCGGCCCGCCGAGGAGATCGTCGTGCCCGGGGCGGACGGCAAGCCCGTGCAGGTGTGGATCGTCAAGCCGCACGGCTTCGACCCCGCGAATAAGTACCCGCTCATCCTGAACGTCCATGGGGGACCGCAGCAACAGTGGGCCGACGCCTTCCGCGGCGACTGGCAGGTCTACCCCGGCGCGGGCTACGTCGTCGCGTTCCCGAATCCCCACGGCTCGACCGGCTTCGGCCAGACCTACACGTCGGCGATCTCGGGCGACTGGAACGGGAAGGTCCTGACGGACGTCGAAAAGGTCACGGACGCCCTCGCGAAGCTGCCGTATGTGGACGCGGACCGCATGGGCGCGATGGGCTGGTCGTGGGGCGGCTACGCGACGATGTGGCTCGAGGGCCACTCGACACGCTTCAAGGCGCTCGCCGCGATGATGGGCGTCTACGACCTGCGCGCGATGTACTCCTCGACGGAGGAGGTCTGGTTCCCGCAATGGGACCTCAAGGGCGCGCCGTGGGAGAACGCCTCTCTCTACCGTGAGCAGAGTCCTTCTGAGTTCGTGAAGGCCTTCAAGACGCCCTGCCTCGTCATCACGGGCGAGAAGGACTACCGCGTCCCGTACACGCAGTCGCTCGAGTTCTTCACGGACCTAAAGGCGCGCGGCGTGCCGTCGCGCCTCATCGTCTTCGAGAAGGCGGGCCACTGGCCGAGCGCGTTCGAGATGGCGCTCTACTACGCGGCGCATCTCGACTGGTTCCACCGGTGGCTGGGCGGCCCGCCGTCGCCCTGGAATCCGGAGGACCTCGTCGCGGGGCGCTGAGAAGAAGGGCCCGGCCGTGTTCTCCCACCGGATGCCCGCACCGCACGACGTGAACCGCCTGACGCGGGCGCTCGCCGCGCGCACGCGACCACACCTCGACCTCACGGTCACGAATCCGACGACCGTGGGGCTCAAGGCCGGCGGGAGGGACCTCTTCTCCGACGGACCGGGCGACGCGGCGCTCCTCGCCCCGCTCGCCGACCCACGGGGCCTCGTCTACGCGCCCGACCCGAGAGGCCTCGCCTCCGCCCGCCTCGCCGTGAGCAACTACTACGCCGCCGTGCACGGCGTCCTCGCGCCCCCCGGCCAGATCGTGCTTTCGGCCTCTTCGAGCGAGGCCTACGGCTGGCTCTTCAAGATCACGGGCGATCCGGGCGACGTCGTGCTCGTGCCGGCGCCTTCCTACCCTCTCCTCGACGCCCTCGCCGAGCTGGAATGCCTCACGCTGCACCGCTACGCGCTCGCGAGCGACGACGGCTTCGCGTTCCACGCGGCGGCCGTCGAGGCGGAGGTGCAGCGTGTCGAGGCCGACGGCCGGCGGGTCGCCGCCGTCGTCCTCGTGAATCCGAACAACCCCACGGGCTCGTCGCTCGCGGGCGAGGAGCTTTCGGCGCTCTTCGCGCTCGCGAAAGAGCGCGGCTTCGCCGTCATCTCCGATGAGGTGTTCGTCGACTACCGTTACTCGGACCGGCCCGGCGACGTGCGCATCGCCGCCGACTCCGCCGACACGGCGGGCGCCCTCGTCTTCTCGCTCGGCGGGCTCTCCAAGTCGGCCGGCCTCCCGCAACTCAAGCTCGGCTGGATCCTCGTGAACGGACCCGCCGGCCTCCTCGACGGCGCGCGCGAGCGCCTCGAGTGGGTCGCGGACTCGTATCTCTCCGTCTCGACGCCGGTGCAGCTTGCCCTGCCAAGGCTCCTCGAGTACGGACGCGGTATGGCCGACGCGATCTGGGCGCGTGTGCTCCGCAACGAGCAGATACTCCGTGCGGCGTTCCCCGCCGGCAGCCCCGTCACCGTCCTCCCGGTCCCGGCAGGATGGGCCGCGTGCATGCGCGTGCCCGCGATCCGGCCCGAGGAGGATCTCGTCCTCGACCTTCTCGAGTCGCACGACGTCCTCGTGCAGCCCGGATACTTCTTCGAGTTCCCCTTCGAGGCCTTCCTCGTCGTCAGCCTTCTGCCGCCACCGGAGGACTTCCGGGAGGGCGTGGAACGCCTCGCGCGAGGGTTGACGACTCGCGCGTGAGTCGTCGGCCCTCCAGCCCTACTTTCGCCTTTCGGGGACGTGCGTGGCGGTCGACCGGCTCGTCCGGCGCTCGCGCCGGAGATAGCGCCGCGGGATCGGCTCGAAGACCTCCCCCTTCCTCACCATGTCGCTGACGAGATCCTGGACGGTGTCCCGGTCGGCCCCGAGCGCCGCGGCGATCATGCCGACGCTCCGGAGGAGGTCTCCTTCGACACTCGTTTCGAGGTAGCGGACGATCTTCACGCGCAGATCGGACTCTCCCATCGATCCTCCTTCCTTCACTTCTTCGACCTGAGGAGCAGCTCGGTGAGATACGTCTTCCACAGATCGGCCCAGGTGTGCGTCTGGTGGCCGCGCGTTTTCTCCGAGAGCGGGAAAACCACGACCTGGCCGTTCTTCACGCGGGCAACTCCTTTTTCCAGGAGGCCGAGCTCGGGCGGGTTGATCGCGTCGTCCGCGAAGTTGAGCGCGAGGAGCGGCGCCTGGATCTTCTCGAGGCGCAGCGAGGGGTCGTAGTCGCGCGAGGCGTCGAGGGCGAAAAGGAGGTCATTCGCGTCGGTCCTCGCGAAGCGCTCTTTCATGTAAGTCTCGACGGCCGCGTCGGCGGTCGCCGGGTCGGGGGCCTGCCGCATCCACTGGAGCGGACTTCCCGAAATGACGAGCATGAGCGCGAGCGCGCCCTTGAGACCGCGCGGCTGCGTCGCGTAGTCGCCGCCCTTCCAGTCGGGGTCGTCGCGGATGAGGTCCATCGCCATCTTGCGCCACATGCGGTTCCGACCCGCGATCGCCACCGGCAGGCTCGCGAGCGGCATGAGCGCGTCCATGAAGTCGGGATACGTCTCGCCCCACACCCAGGTGTGCATGCCACCCATCGAGGTCCCGATCACGAGGCGCAGATGGCTCACGCCGAGGCTTTCGGTGAGGAGCCGGTATTGGGCCTTCACCATGTCGTCGTACGTGTAACGCGGGAATCTCGCTTTCAGGCCGTCACTCGGCTTCGACGAGGCGCCGTGCCCCACTCCATCCGGGATCACGATGAAGTAACGCGAGGCGTCGAGCGGCTGGCCCGGCCCGAACAGGACGCCAGCGAAGCTCGGCCCGAGGAACTGCGCCGAGGAGCCGCCTGTCCCATGAAGGACGAGGACGGCGTTCGTCGTACGGCCTTTGCCGTCGTCGAGCTTCCGGCCGAGCGTGACGTAGTGGAGCTTCAGCTCTGGAAGCATCTCCCCGCTCGCGAACCGGAAGTCGTGTACGACGGCGTCGCCCGCCACCGGCGCGGGCGGGACGATCTGGGCGCCGGCGGAGAGGGCCACGCCCAGCGCGAGAACGCAGGCGGGCGAAAGCGTCTTCATGGGCTGATTAGACCGCAACTCGGGCCCTCTGACACAATCGCCGTGCTCCCCGAACCATGCACGCCACCATGCACGGCGTGGACTGGGAGAAGGTAGGCCGCTTTCTCAGCGGACGGTCCCGACGAGACCGGCGTCGTAGAGGCGCCGGTCCATCGGGGTGAGAGCGCGCGCCTGACTTCGCGCCAGGAGCGTCGTGAAGCGCCGCGTCCCGAGGTACGTGCTCACGTCCCAGAGGCTCTCCTCGGCCGTCTCCCAGCCGCGCGCGTCAAATCGCGAAAGGTCGACGGGGCGCGAGAAGGACCTCAGGCTCTTCTCGCCCTCGAGGTTGTAATAGACGTCGAAGTAGCTCATGACGAGCTCGCGGAGCGAGCGGTAGACGGGCGAGCGAAAGCGCAGGCCCGAGTAATTCGACTTCGCGACCGCTCCCCAGCAGCCGGCGCCGGGGCGCTCTCGGAAGAGAGCGAGGACGTGGTCGTCGTCCCGCACGGTTGAGCGCAGCTGGACGACGAGGGGCGGGTGCCCGATGCGCCGCAGGGCCGCGGCGGCGAGGAGAGCACCCTCGAAGCAGTGCGCCTCGCGTGTCTCGAGGACGCCGCGCGGCGAATGCGCCGTCTCGCCGCCCTTTTCCTTGTTGTAGAGGAGATCGTCCAGAAAGCCCTGGATCGCGTCAGGTGCGCGCAGCCCGCGCGGGAGGCGCAACGAGGTCGTCGTCGTCTTGTTCAAGCCGCGAGGATTCTAAGAGGGGAAGCAGAAGAAGAAGAGTTTCTTAGAATGGGAATGTGGATGGGCAGCCGGCGACGCGCGCGACCTCGGCCGGTGCCGTCCAGCCGCTCTCGCTCGGCGGCATTCCCGCCTTCGCGGCGGGATTCACGCGAGGGGCATTGATGGCGCGCTCCTTCTCCCCCGACGCCGCTGGCCGCGCTCTTGCGGCTGGCCTGGTCGCGCCGGACGCCGAGGTCGTCCGCCTCACACAGGTTCACGGCCGAATCGCACTCACCTTCGAAGAACCGGCGCGCAAGCGCCGGAGTAGCGTCCTCGGAACAGCGGACGCCATGATTACCAACCAGCAGAACGTTCTCCTCGCGGTCGCCTCCGCCGACTGCGTGCCGATCGTTCTCGCGGATCCGGAAACGGGGTGGATCGCCGCCGTTCACGCCGGCTGGCGGGGCACAGCGGCGCGCGTCCTCGACGCCGCGCTCGACGCACTCGCCGCCCGCGGCGTCAGGCCGGAGAACCTTTGCGCCGCGCTCGGCCCGTCGATCTCGCGCGATCGGTACGAAGTCGGGCCCGAGGTCGTGGCGGCGCTCCGCAACGCGTACCGCGAAGTGGGTGTTCCTGCCGATGCGGTGCGCAAAGGACGGGCGGACCGTCATTTCGTCGATATCGCCGCGTTCAACGAGGCCGCGCTCCGCGCGCGCGGCGTTGGTGCCGAGCGCATCGCGACGAGCGGGCTCTGCACAGCCAGCACGCCTGACCTCCCCTCCTGGCGACGCGACGGCGCGGGCGCAGGCAGGATCCTCACGGGGATCGTCCGGCTCTGAGAATCTGCCGCGTAGGTACCTCTTCGCGAAGAACCGGGCGTCAGGGCGCCCGCGGCCCCTTCGGGCGCGCGGGCTCTTCGCGGCCTTTCAGTTGGCCGCAGGCCGCGTCGGCCTGCAAACCCTTCGACCGGCGAACCGTGACCGGTACGCCGTCGTCCGCGACCGCCTTCGCGAACGCGTTCACGACCGCGTCGGAGGGTCGCTTCAGGCCGGGCAGCCATTCCTTCGATTCGTTGAGCGGGATGAGATTGACCTTGGACGGCAGCGGACGCACGAGCGCCGCGAGCTTTGCGGCAGCCGCCAGCGTGTCGTTGACGCCCGCAATGAGGACGTACTCGAACGTGATCCTGCGGCCCCGCTCGAGCGGCCACCGCTTGAGCGCGGCGAAAAGCTCCGCGAGGGGATACGTCCGGTTGATCGGCATGAGCTTCGTCCGGGTCGCGTCGTCCGCCCCGGAAAGCGAAACGGCGAGGTTCGGGCGGCGCGGCCGGCCTGCGAGCGCCTCGATCCCGGGCACGACGCCCGCGGTCGAGACGGTCACGCGCTTCGGCGAGACCTCCTCGTCGAGGAGGTCGAGCGCGCGTACCACGTTCGCGACGTTCAGGAGCGGCTCTCCCATTCCCATGAAGACGACGTTCGCCTCGTGCGGGCCGAAGCTCTTCGCGCGCGCGATCGCGAGGTACTGCCCGACGATCTCTCCGGCCGTGAGATTACGTCCGGCTCCCATCCGGCCGGTCACGCAGAACACACAGTCGACCGCGCAGCCCGCCTGCGAGGACAGGCAGATCGTGACGCGCGAGGCTCCCGGTGTCTCCGGATCGGTCCACGAGGGCGCCTTCTTCGACTCCACGATGTACACGGCTTCGACGCGCGCGCCGTCGGAAAGCTCGAAAAGGAACTTCTCGGTGCCGTCCGACGTGGGCGTACGTGAGACGACGTTCGGGAGGCCGATGACGAAATCCTTCGCGAGCGCCTCGCGCATCGCCTTCGGCAGGTTCGTCATCTCCGCGAAGTCCGCGGCCCGCCGCTCGTAGATCCACTTGAGGACCTGCGCGGCCCGAAACGGCTCCGGCGCGACATCGCGCACCGCGCGCGCCACGTCGAGCGGCGAAAGGCCCAGGAGATCCCGCACGGCGCCAGCGTACCTCCTGGCCCGACCGTCAGCCTCTTCTCGCCCCCTTCAGCCCCTCTTGGCCACAGTCGATCGGATCGTGACCGTGGCCTGCGGGTGGCGGCGCGCGCGGATGGGGCGCGTCGGGTCGATGCCGACCGAGCGCAGGAAGCTCAGGTCCTTGACGTTGATCTGGAAGACGGCCGTTTCGACGGTGCGCCCCTCGCCGTCCTCGGCGGCGCGCCCCGTCTGCAGCGCGCCCCGGCGAATGGACGGAAGGGCGGCCGACGAGCGCCGCCCGCGCTTCTCGAGCGCGACGGTGGCGTCGAGGACGAGATAGACGCCGTAACCCTCGGCCTTCACCTTCGCGAGGATCTCGTGCACCTTCTCCGAAGACGAGACCGCCTCGTTGAGCGCGGCACCGAGCTCCCGGAGATACGCGCGTACCTTGTCGTCCAAAGCCATCCTGGCGGCAATCTAGGCCGCTGCTGGCGGGGAGTCAATCGCGCAGGATGACCGTTCGATTTCGTTCGACGAACCGCTTCTCTTCTTCGCGAACGAGGAGCAAAATCCGCAGCCCGTGCCCAGGACGCACTTCGTCAACGGCCATCCGCTCGAGCCGCCCTTTGCCACGGGCATGGAGCGCGCTCTCTTCGGAATGGGCTGCTTCTGGGGGGCCGAGAGGAAGTTCTGGCAGACGAGCGGCGTCTTCTCGACAGCCGTCGGGTACGCTGCGGGCCTCACGCCGAACCCAACGTACCGTGAGGTCTGCACGGGGCGCACGGGGCACAGCGAGGTCGTCCTCGTCGTCTTCGACCCCGCGAAGGTCTCGTACGAACAGCTGCTGAAGGTCTTCTGGGAAAGCCACGACCCGACGCAGGGGATGCGGCAGGGAAACGACAGCGGCACGCAGTACCGCTCCGGGATCTACACGTTCGACGAGACGCAGCGCGCGGCGGCCGAAGCCTCGAAGAGCATGTTCCAGAAGGAGCTCGCGGCGGCGGGCCATGCAGCCATCACGACCGAGATCCTGCCGGCTCCGAAGTTCACTTACGCCGAGGACTACCACCAGCAGTACCTCGCGAAGAACCCGGACGGCTACTGCGGCCTCGGGGGAACTGGCGTGTCGTGCCCCGTGGGCGTGCCCCGCAGGGGGCGTAGGACCGCGGCCGGCATCGAGACGGCGTCTCACCGAGACGCTAAACTCCACGGTTCGTGAGATCCGCCGTTCGGTACACCTCCGTCCGCCAGCGCTTCGAGCCTTTCCTCCTCGCCGTGGAGCGCCCCGGACGCTACCTCGGTCTGGAGCGAAACGTCACGCGCAAGGATCTCGGCGCGATGTCGGTGACCGTGTGCCTCGCATTCCCGGACGCCTACGAGATCGGGATGAGCCACACGGGCACGAAGATCCTCTACGAAATCGTGAACCGGCGGCAGGACTGGTCCTGCGAGCGCACGTACGCTCCGTGGGTCGACTTCGAAGCCGTGCTCCGCCGGGAGAACGTCCCGCTCTTCTCGGTGGAGTCGTTCGCGCCCGTTTCGGATTTCGACGTCGTCGGTTTCTCCCTCCAGAGCGAGCTCAATTACACGAACGTCCCGAACATGCTCGACCTTTCAGGCATTCCCGTGCTCGCGGCGGAGCGCGGCGACGCCGACCCGATCGTCATCGGCGGCGGGCCGTGCACCGCGAATCCCGAACCGCTCGCGGACTTCTTCGACGTGTTTCTGATCGGCGACGCGGAAGAAGCGCTTCCCGTCTTTCTCGAAAAGGTCGCGGCCACGAAATGGCTTTCACGCCGCGAGCGCCTCATCGCGCTCGCCACGTGCCCGGGCATCTACACCCCGTCCCTCTACGACGTCGTCTATGACGGGGACCGCGTCGTGTCGACGACGCCGAACGCCCCGGGGGTTCCCCAGAAGGTGAGCCGCGTTTGGGTCGAGAAGCTCTCTGCCGACGTCTATCCCGCCAAACCCATGGTCCCTTCGGTCGACATCATCCAGGACCGCCTCGGCCTCGAGATCATGCGCGGCTGCACGCAGGGCTGCCGCTTCTGCCAGGCCGGTTACTGGTACCGGCCCGTACGCGAACTGGACCCCGCCGACATCGCGAGGGCCACGAAAGCGTTCATCGACGAGGCCGGCTGGAGCGAGGTGGGACTGCTCTCGCTGTCCTCCGCCGACTACTCACAGATCGAGCCGCTCGTCGCGTGCCTCGCGCCGGAGCTCGCGAAGACGCGGGTGTCGATCTCGCTCCCGTCGCTTCGGGCAGAGGCCTTCTCCGTCGCCCTCGCGGACGCCGTCTCCGAGGTCCGAAAGTCGGGTTTCACGTTCGCGCCGGAAACGGGTTCCGACCGTTTGCGCCGCGTCATCAACAAGACGTTCACGAGTGCCGACATGGTGAAGGCGGCGGACGTCGCCTTTTCGCGCGGCTGGGACATGATCAAGGTCTATACGATGATCGGCCTCCCGACGGAGACCGAGCCCGATCTCGATGAGCTCGTCACGCTCGTGAAAGACATCCTCGCGCAGGGCAAGAAGCACGGCGTCCGTCCCACGGTGAATGTGTCGGTGGGGTCGTTCGTCCCGAAGAGCTTCACGCCGTTCCAGTGGTTCGCCTTCGACGGCGTCGAGAGCCTGAGCCGCAAGCTGGCCTACCTGAAGGAGAAGTTCCGCACGGTGAAGGGCGCGAAGATGACGTGGCATGAGCCGAAGGAGGCCGAGATCGAGGCGATGCTCTCGCTCGGCGACCGGCGCATGGGTCGCGCGATTCTCGAGGTCTGGAAGCGCGGCGGCCGCTTCGACGCGTGGAGCGAACACTTCTCGTGGGCGCGCTGGAACGAGGCGCTCGAGGCCGCGGAGGTCGCGAAGGATCGCCACCTGCGCGAGAAGGACCTCAAGGAGACGCTCCCCTGGGACGTCGTCGACGCTTTCATCCGCAAGCCCTTTCTCATCGTCGAGTGGAAGAAAGCCGTGAAGGAGATGCGAACCGACGACTGCAAGTGGGGACGCTGCTACGCATGCGGCGTCCCGGGCGACGGCGAGGACACCGTGCTGGCGAATTCCCTGCCGAAGGATTTCGGATTCTTAGAAGGTAATTGGGGCACCAGCGGCGGTGTCACGTTGCCTGTCGCACCGGCGCCGACTGCGGGCGCATCAGCCCCATTACCCTTCGAGGAAAAAGCACCGCTGCCGTTTGCTCCGCCATCCCCGGACGCACGAGACGCAGGCCGAGGGTCCGCTTACACCGAGAAAGCCAAGGGTGCCGCGTACCGCATGAAGGCGACGCCCGACCTGCTGCCGCTGCGCGAGCGGCGGGCTCCCGGCGGTGCGCTCGGGGTGCCCCTCGCCGAGACGGCGCGGTCGTACCGATTCACATTCGAGAAGCTCGGCGACGCGCGCTACCTCTCGCATCGCAACACGATGGACGTCCTCGAACGCGCGCTCCGCGCCTCCGGCGCGCCCGTGCGCTACACGGAGGGATACAACCCGCACCTTCGGATGTCCATGGGGCCGGCGCTGCCGCTCGGCCATGAGTCGAAGCACGAGCTGTTCGACGTGGACGTCCTCGACGCCCTGACGGACGCGCACGTCACGGCCGTGAACGCGAGGCTTCCCGAAGGCCTCAGGATCACCGCGTGCGCGGAGCTGCCAAAGGGCGCGAAGTCTCTCGGGCGCGCGGCGACGATGGCCGTCTACCGCTTCACGCTCCCGAACGGGGAGACGCGCACCGAGCGCCTCGCGCTCTCGGGCGCGGAAGCCACCACGCCGAAGAAATTCCTCGAAAAGGAATATGGAGTACCCCCCGAGGGCCAGCACGGCATTCGGGTGAGGCGGGAGGAGACGGTCCTCGCGTCGTAAACTCGTGGGGATGGCCTTCACCGTCCGCTGCCACGCGACCTTCGAAGCGGCACACCACCTCGTGGATTACGTGGGCGGGCCGGAGCCTGTGCACGGGCACTCGTGGAAGATCGAGGTGGCGCTCGGGACGTCCGCGCTCGGCGCGTACGACCTCTCCGTGGACTTCGTGCCGACCGAGGCGCTCGTGAGGTCGCTCGCGGAGCGCCTCCACAACCGCGACCTGAATACGGTGCCGCCCTTCGACCGGAGGAACACGAGCGCCGAGAACGTCGCGCTCTGGGTCGCGGAAGAGATCCGCAAGGCTGGCGTCCTCGCTGGAGGCGTGCGCCTCGAGGAAGTCACGGTATGGGAAGGCACGCGCAACTCCGTCACATTCCGCCCGGATTGAGGGGACCATGCATCTCGTCGCCTTCCACGGTTATCCGCTCGACCGCCGAATCTGGGGTCCTCTCGCCACGCGCGCCGCGGCGGGCGCGCTCGGCCCTATTGCGTCCGTCTTCGCTCCCGACTTCCGCGGCCGCGGGACTTCGCGTCGTCCCGCCGCGCCCACCCACGCGATGACGCTTCTCGCCGACGACATGGCCGAAGAGATCTCCCGCGCGCTGCCCGAAGGCGAGCCGTTCCTTCTCGCGGGCCTCTCGATGGGCGGCTACGTGGCATTCGAGTTCCTGAAACGGCACGGGGCGCGCTACGGCGCCCGCCTGAAAGGCCTCGCGCTTTTCGACACGAAGGCCTCCGCGGACGACGACGCGGCTCGCGTGAAACGCAGGGAGGCCATCGAGGCCCTGCGCAAGGACGGGATCGAAGCGGCGCTCTCCGCCATGCTGCCAAAGCTCCTCGCCCGGAGTTCGAAAAACACGCCCGTCGAGGAGACCGCGCGCGCGATGATCCTCGCGACGCCGCCCGGGACCGCGATGGCCGACCTCGCGGGCCTCGCCCTGCGCGACGAAGGCTTCGACGTGCTGTCCGGCTGGGAGAAGCCGCTCCTCGTCGTCGTGGGCGACGAGGACGCCATCGCGCCGCCGTCCGACGCCGAGGCGATGACGGCTGTCGCGGGCCGCGCGTCTTGGGTGAGCCTCGTGACGGTCCCGCGGGCCGGGCACCTCGTGCCGCTCGAGAACCCGGACGAGGCCGCGGACGCCGTCGTGGCGTTCGCGGAACGCGCTATTTCCCCGACGCGGCGCTGAACGACGGCAGGACCGTGAGCGCCGGCGTCGCGGAGCGCGCGGCGGCCGGAAGCTCGACGGGCTGCGGAGAGGGCTCGAACACGGGCAGAGTGGACGGCCGCGGCGCGGGCGTAAATGCGGGAAGCGGAACCCGTTTTCCGTGGGCGTACACCGGGTGGCGCCCCTTGTCCTTGTACCACTCGGAGAGCGTGGCGCTCTGGTACATCTCCTCGACGATCTTCCGCCAACCGGCGCCCGTGTTGTAGGCGCAGAAGGAGATCTCGCCGAGCTGCGTGCCGTACGGAATGATGCACATTTCCGTGCGCCGGAAATCGTAGTTGAAGAGGTCCTGGAACCACATGCCGGCCACGAGGAGGACGCGCCAGGGATAACGTCCCTGCTTCGCGATGCCCATGCCCTTGCCGGTGTGTCCGTCCATGACCTTGAGCGTCTCGAAGAGACCGAGGTTCTTCGGCACGCCGCTCGGCCGAATGTTGCGCGCGAGCGCCATCGCGGTCTGGACGATCGTCAGAAAGCGGCCGCGCGCTGCGTCGGTGACGACCGTGAGATCGCGCAGGAGGCGGTCGGCGTCGAGGATCTGCGTGAGGGGCACGGCCTGTCCGGTCTCGGGGCGCACGAGCATCATCGTGGCGATGCCGCAGTTCGGGTGGCAGCCGCACTTCAGCGAGCCCCATTGCGCTTCGAGGCCCCCGAGCAGGTCCTTGAGGTCCGAGAACGGTCCCGAGGCCGAAAGCGGGAACCAGTCGCGCATCGGCTCGCCGATGCCCGCCTGGTCTTTGACGTCGTGCGCGAGATGCGAGAGCGTATACCGCTGCTTTTTCCGCGTCTCGTCGTCGATTTCCTCGTCTCTCCCCGTGAAGGAGACGGGTTGAAACGAAACCGCGTTGATCTTCTCGACGTTCTTGACGGCGAAGCGCAGGATGGCGCCGACCTGATCGCTGTTCACACCGTTCACGATCGTCGTCACGAGCGTGACGTCGATCCCCGCGGCGTGGAGGTTGTCGAGCGCGCGCAGCTTGACGTCGTACAGGTTGCCGACGCCCCGGTGCATGTTGTGCTCGTTGCCGACCCCGTCGAACTGCAGGTACGCGAGCCGGAGCCCCGCCTCGTATGCGGCTTTCGCGAACTCGGGCTCCTGAGCGAAACGGATTCCGTTCGTCGCGCACTGGACGGAGAAGTAGCCGATCTCCTTCGCGTAGCGCGTCGCCTCGAGGAAGAAGGGTGAGATCGTGGGCTCGCCACCCGAGAACTGCACGGAGAGCTGGCGCCGCGGCTTGATCGAGACCGCGTTGTCGAGGATCTCCTTGACGTCGTCCCACCCGAGCTCGTGGACGTATCCGACCTGGTTCGCGTCCATGAAGCACGGGTTGCACATCATGTTGCAGCGGTTCGTGAGGTCGACCGTGAGAACGGCGCCGCGGCCATAGCGCATCGAAGCCGAGCCGTGGTCATGGAGCGCATCCTTGGCGATCTTCACGTCGCGCCCGAAGAAGTTCTGTTCAAGCCGGCCGAAGAACAGCGCGTCGTTCGACATCAGGTCCTCGAACGTGCCGTGTTTCGGGCAGGTCTTGATCATCCAGATCTCGTTGCCGCGCAGGACGATGTCGGCGGGGATCTCTCCCGGGCGCCCGTCCACGAGCTCGCGCAGCTCACGCGTGCCGCCGACGATGGCGTCGCGGACTTCCCGGGTGCACGTCGGACAGAGCGAGTCCGTGCGGCGTGGATAGCCGAGCGGCGGCTTCGTGCGCTCGTGACTCTTCGGGAGCGGCTCGGGCGACCATGCCGGGTGGAACGCGCGCGCGGGAATGCGGCGGTTCACGGCCTGAAAAGCGTTCCAGGCGACGTTCGCCGTCGTCCGCACCGCCTCGTAGAACAGCTCGCGCATCGGTCTCCTCCGGATAACGTCGTCTTTCCGCAGCCCCGGGGGACGGCTCACGCGACGACGCCTGTATGTAAGGCTTGACTCTACCACGCGTCCGTCAAGACACCCGTCCCTTGGCGTCGAGAATGAGTCCCGTTCCAGGCAATTCAGGGGGCCCGTAAAGGCGTTCGACCCGCCGGAGCGCGGCCCGGCCGACGGCGCGCACGGCCCCGTAGTTCAGCGCGGCTCCCGCGGCCGCGCCGAGCAGGGGCACGAGATGGGAGACCTCGCGGCCCACGAAGCGCGCCAGGAGGCGCGCCGCGATCTCTTCGGCGGCGCGGGTCGTGAGGCGGCGCCCCACGCTGATGCCCGCGCCGGCGGCCAAGCCCGCGAGCACCTCGAGCGCGCGCTCCTCCGGCTCCATCGGGGCGCCGTACAGGATATGGAGGGACACGATGAGCCGGCTCTGAAGGACGAGGAGCGCGGTCAGCTCGGGCGCTGCCGTCGCGAGCGCCGCCCAGCCGGGAGGCAGCCCCGCAACGCCCCCGAGCACGGCGGCGCGGCGGGCCGCCCTCCTGACGAGGCGCTCGCCCTTTTCGCGCGTCGTGGCGTACGCGTATTTCGCCGCGAATTCACGGACGTCGTTCCGGAGCCGGTCCACGTCGAGATCCGTCGTCGCTTTTTCGAGGAGCTTCAGAAAGGTTTCGGCCAGCATCCTGAGGTTTATCATCGGCGGGGTGGGCTCCGCTGACAAGGACCGTCCGGGCACTTTAAGGAGGACACACGGAATGTCAATCCGAACGGCCGCTTTCCAGGCGGTCCGCGCGGCCCTCGCCGCTCTTCTCGTCCTTTCCTCGGCGGGAGGCCTCGCGGCGCCCCTGAAGGCGAAAGCGAAGAAGGCCGTGCCCAAGACGGCGCCGCGCGACTACGCGCACGCGGTGGCGGTTCTCCACACCGAGCGCGGCGACGTCACGATTCGTTTCTTCGCCGACCGAGCCCCGAATCATGTGAAGAATTTCGTCGACCTCGCGGCGTCCGGCTTCTACGACGGCACGCTCTTCCACCGCGTGATTCCCGGCTTCGTCTTGCAGGGAGGCGATCCGCTGACGAAGGATCCGAAGAACGCGTTCGTCTGGGGAAACGCAGGGCGCACCGACGCGAAGGGCCAGCCCGTCACGTTGAAGCCCGAGTTCAATGACACGCCGCACAAGCGCGGCGTCGTGTCGATGGCGCGCTCGTCGGCGCCCGATTCGGCCTCTTCCCAGTTCTTCGTCGTCTTGAAGGACTACCCCTCCCTCGACCACCAATACACCGCGTTCGGCGAAGTCGTCAAAGGAATGGACATCGTGGACCGCATCGTGGCGGAGTCGAATCCGGATCCGGCGAACTTCAATCTCGGCAAGCCCCGCACCTACCAGAAGCTGTTGAAGGTCGACATTCTCGAGGAGGGCGCTGCTCCGGCCACGCCCGCACCCGCAACGAAAGGGTGACCACCCTCGAGGAGCCGGACGCGGCTGGGCATCTTGGACGCGTCCGGGCGCGCTTCGGCCTCGCCGGAGCACCCGCGCCCTCTCCTCTCGCCGGGGATATCGGCGCGCGGCGCTACTTCCGGCAGCCGACAGGCGGCGGCGCATCGGCCCTCCTCGTCCTCTATCCGCAACCCGCCTCGGCTGCGCAGGCCAACTGGGCCGCGATCGGCGCAGCCCTCGGCGCCGCGGGCGTGCGCGTGCCCGCGCTCCACGCGGACGCTCCGGACCTCGGCGCGGCGCTCATCGAGGATCTCGGGAACCGGGATCTCGCGATGGACCTGGCCGAGGCGCCGGCCGAGGACCGCCCGCGCCTCCTCGACGAGGCCGAGGACCTCCTTCTCTCGATCCGCTCGGTCTCGCGAGTGGCGGCGACGCGCAATCTGGCCTTCGACGCCTCGTTCTTCGCCGCCGAGCTCGATCACACCCGGCACTGGGCCCTCGAGAAGGGAGGCCGCGAACCGCTCGACGCGTCGCGAGCCGCCAGCTGGACGGACCTCGCGGTCCGTCTCGCTCGCGCGGCAGCCGATCCCCACGCCACGGGAGACCCCGTTCCGACGCATCGCGACTACCACGCGAACAATCTCATGCGCGCCCCCGGCGGCCGGCTCGCCGCAATCGACTTTCAGGACCTGCGCTTCGGGCCGCCGGACTACGATCCGGTCTCGCTGCGCTTCGAAAGGGCGGCCGAAGCCGTGGCGTGCGCCGCCGCCGCGTACTCCGAGGCCGTCCTTCTCCAGAGGGCCTGGAAGGTCCTCGGAACTTTCGAGAAAATGATGCTCCTGGGAAGGCCTTTCTATCGCCCGCACCGCGAGGCGGCGCGGCGCGTCATCCGCCGCCACACGGCGCCCGAAGGCCCCTTCGCTCCCCTCCTCGCCTTTCTCTAACCAGGGAAGCGCGGGGAGTATGATCTCGCCGTCAGGAGGCTCCCGTGCCGAATCTTGGTCTCCCCGAACTTCTCGTCATCCTTGTGATCGTCGTCCTCATCTTTGGGGCCGGCAAAATCCCGCAGCTCGGCAAGGGCCTCGGCGAAGGCATCAAGAACTTCAAGGACGCGATGCGCAACGGCCAGTCCGGCGATTCGAAGGACGACTCGAAGAGCGACGGGACCAACAAGCCCAAGTAGAGGACCCACGTCCCCGCGGGTTCCGTCTCCTGACCGAACAGGCCACGATCTAGCTGTTGTCCCGCCCCTTGAGCGGCGGCTTCACCTTCAGGAGCGAGATTTTTGCGCGCAGCGTATTGCGGTGGATCCCGAGGGACTTCGCCGCGCGTCCCATGTTGCCGAAGGCGCGCGACACGGCCGCGGCCACGTATTTCTTCTCGAATTCCTTCTTCGCGGCCTCGAGCGGAATGCCCTTTGAAACCAGTTCGTCGATGATCCGCTGCAGCTGCCCGTCGATCGTCACAGACAAGTCTCCTCCCACTACGCCCGCACGCCGTACGAAAGCCTACCGTATAAGGAAGAGAAAACTATCACGGGAATTTCATCCCGCAAGAGTTTTTTGAAGCGCGCCTCTACTTGAGCTCGACGGAGTCGCCGACGCCCATCGTATCGGTCATCCGGGTGATGATCGCGACCGAGGTGCGGCTTCTCGTCGTGAGGATCGACGCCTCGCCGAGAATCGTCCGGACCCCTTCTGCGCGGCCCGACGGGTGGTAAACAGTGAGGAAGTCGCCCGGGTTCAGGCCGTCGGCCTCGCCGAGATCCAGGAAGACGACCGAGTTGGTCCCGACCGGAGTCACACGGTCCCGCGTCTCTACGATATGGCCCGTCACCTTCCCGTTCGGTACGTCACACATCGTCACGAGCTGGGTGCGGCGCACGAGCGGCACCGGAACCGGCTCGAAGGACGTGACGGAATCACCGACCTGGGTGTCCATGCATGAGTAGGAGATCTCCGCGATCGCCGCCCTTTCCTGCGCACAGATCACGCGCACGCGGCTGGGCGTCTGGTAGAGACGGCCGACGACCTCGCTGACCGAGCCCCACTTGTTCACGGGCTGCTGCGGCCGAACGACGGTGAATTCCATGCCCGCCTGGACGCCGTCCTGCGTTCCGATGTCGAGATACACGATGTCGCCCAGCATGAAGAACGTCTGGTTCTTCTCCTTCTCGGCGCTCACGATCGTTCCGGGAAAGACCTCGCTCATCTCCCCGAGGTAACCCGAGCAGTACACGTCCGCCTCGACGCCGATCGGGATCGACCCCGAAACCGTCAGAGGCGCTCTTACGATCCTCTCGATCTGGGACTGGGGCGGAGTGGTGGCGGCCGGGTCTCGCGTGAGAGCGGCGCGCGGCTCTTCGGCCGCCCGAAGAAGAGGAGTGGCAGCGAGGAGGATGCCCGCCGTGAGCGCAGCCAGAGGATGACGCATGACGACCTCCTGCTCCAAAACGGTGCCCAAGGAACGAGAATGCCGAGTGAAAACGCGCCGAAGAAGCAACCTAAGTTACCGCATCGAAAGCGGTTGCGTCAACTCCGGGGTGTTTCTGGCAGGAGCGTCAGCCGCCCGCGGCGCGAGCGGTAGGGAGCGCGGCGGCCGCGGGCGCGGGCACTTTCTTCACGAGGGGGCTCGCTGGATAGTCGTGCGTGAGACGCTCCCAGAGAGACCGCGCCTCGCCCCCGTGGCCCATTTTCGTCTCGAGAAGGCCCGCTTCGTAAAGGACCTTGTCGAGGCCGCCGTACTCGGGATACGCCGCGAGAATCGTCTCCATCCTGCCCTTCGCCGCCCGCCACGCCTTTCGCCTGAGGTAGAAGTGGCCGACGAGGTACTCGTGCTCGGCGAGCAGGTTCCGCATGACGCCGAGGCGCGCGCGCGCCTCCGTCCCGTACGGGGAGTCGGGAAAATTGATGATGAGCTCCCGGTAGGACGTCGCCGCGAGGCGCGTATTCGTCTGCTCGCGATCCGGGCGCTCGGCCTGCCGATCCGAGCATTGCGCGACGCGGAAGAGGGCGTAGTCGGACTTCGGGTGCGATGGGTAGCGATTCCGGAAGTCCTTGTACCGCACGCCCGCCTCGAGATAGCCGAGCTGCGACTTCTCGTCGAAGAACGAGTCGGCGAGGCGGAGCGCGGCCTGCCGCCCGATCGGGTCGTTCGCGTAGTTCTCCGCGACGAAGCGCAGGTACTGGCGACCCGTCTCGTACTTCTTCTGCTTGACGAGCGCCTCGCCCCGCGCGTAGGCATCTTCCTTCGGCATCGTCAGAAGCTCACGAGTGAGCTTCGTGGCGTCCTTCGACGTACTGCAGCCGGACAGCACGGCGAGGACCGCGCCAAGCGCGGCGGCAGCAATTGGGCAGGGAGCGGTGACGCGCGACATGGAATGCGGAGGATGCACCGGCTTTCGCTGGCTTTCAAGCACGCAACGTGCCGGCCGATCCGGCCGCTTCCCGGAGGCGCCGGATCGACCCTGGCACGTCACCGTCTGAGAAGACGGACGCGCCCGCGACGAAATGGCGTGCTCCGGCGCGGACGAGGGGGGCGATGTTGTCGGGACCCACGCCCCCGTCCACGGCGATCGTCGCCCGCGAACCCGCTCTCCGGATCATTTCCGAAAGCCTTCCGACGCGGTCCAGGGAACCCTCGATGAAGGCCTGACCGCCCCAGCCGGGATCGACCGTCATCACGAGCACGAAGTCGACGAAGAGAAGCGCCTCGTCGAGCGACGCCAGCGCGGTACCGGGATTGATCGCGACACCGGGATTCACGCCGCGCCCGCGCACGTGTTGAGCGAAGCGATGCAGGTGGGGTTCCGCCTCGACATGGATGGCCACGCGCGCCGCGCCCGCGTCGAGGTACTGGTCGAGCGTCGAGAGCGGCTCCTCGATCATGAGATGGACGTCGAAGGGCACGCGCGTCGCTTTCCGAAGCGCCCTCAGGACGATCGGACCAACGGTGAGATTCGGGACGAAGTGCCCGTCCATGACGTCGAAGTGAATCCAGTCCGCGCCCCCGTCTTCGCACGCTCGCGCGGCGTCTCCAAGCCGGGAGAAATCCGCCGAGAGAAGCGAGGGCGCGAGGGCGACGCTCATGAGCCCCCTTCCGGCGCCGCGATCACGAAAGAGAGCGCGTCACGCCGGGTGACTGGCGAGCCCGTGAGCGGGAACTGTTTGAGGATCGTGCCGTTGGAGGCGCCCTCGTACGCCTGCCTCTTGACGCCCCCAATGCGAAAGCCGCGCTCCTCGAAGGCCGTCCGCACACGCTCGAAGTCGCGGCCGATGAGGTCGGGCATCACCCACGCGACGTCCGGCATGCCGCGGTTCACGAGCAGGTCGACCGGTGAATCGGGTGGCGCGATCGAGCCGGGCGCGATTCCCTGCGCGACCACTCCGGGCGGACCCGGCAGCCGGGCGAAGGCGATCGCGGCATCCTTGAGGCCGGCCTTCGCCACGGCGACGGCCGCGGCGCGGGGCGAGAGGCCCGTCAGATCGGGCATCCGCACCGCGCGAGGTCCGAGCGAGAGGGCGACGCGAATCGTCTGACCGCCCTTGACCGCGGTGTTCGCGGCGGGGGATTGCGCGCGGACGCGATGCGCGGGCACGGCGTCGTCGAAGCCCTCCTGCGCGGAGTCCACCTTCACATCGAGGCCACGCTCGGCCGCGACGGTCGCCGCTTCTTCGGCGGTGAGGTTCGTGAGATTCGGCACCTTGAGCGACTTCCCCGCCACGAAGCGCGTGAAGGACACCCAGGTCGCCGTGGCGAGCACACCGGCCAGCAACATCGCGTAGATCACTCTTCCGAGCACTCCTCCCACGGCAAATCCACTTTAGCAGGCCTGCGGCCGCCGTCCTTGACTCGCCCCGCGCGGACCGGGAGACTGCCTTCCCCATGGCGGATACCCGCTCTCCGGCCCCCGGCCCCCCGGCACCCGACTCCGGCCCAAGCCTGCCGTTCTCGCGGGCGGATCTTCACTTGCACACGAACGCGTCCATGTTCAAGTACTTCAAGGCCGGGAACACGCGCGACTCGTACAACGATCCCGACGAGACTTATCGGCTCGCGAAGGGCCGCGGCATGGATTTCGTGACGTTCACCGACCACGATACCGTGGACGGCTGCCTGAAGTTCCAGGACCGGCATCCGGACTACACCGATTTTTTCGTCTCGGCCGAAATCGAGACGTTTTTCCCGCGCACCGGTCACCGCATCCACGTGAACGTGTTCGATCTTTCCCTCGCCCAGTGGAAGGTACTCGACCGGAAACGGCGGAGCATTTTCGACCTCGTCGAGTACTTGAGAGGCGAAGGGCTGCTTTATTCCGCGAACCACCTCTTCCAGTCATACCGCATGAGGCAGGCCCCGGAGGACTTCTTCACGACGATGCTCGAGCTCTTCGACGTCTTCGAGGTGAAGAACGGCTCGATGGCCTACCAGCACAACGCACTCGTCGAAGACCTCCTCACGGCGGCCAAGGAGAAGCGTGGCTCGCTCGCGCTCATCGGCGGGTCCGACGCGCACACGTATCCGCCCGTGGCGTCCGTTTTCACGATGGCGCCGGGGACGTCGTGGCGGGAGTTCCTCTCCTCGGTGCGCGCGGGCGAGTGCCTCTCGTGGGGCGTCGAGATGGGTTTCACGAAGGTCCTCGGCGACGTCTACGAGCTGCTCGGCAAGTACTACCGCACGGTCGTCGACTTCCGGAACCCCGAGTTCACCACCGCCGAGAAGGCGCGGCATTTCCTCATCGCGCTCGCCTCCGTGCCGTTCAACGCGGCGGGGGTGCCGGCGGCGGTCTACTCCCTGAACTACGCCAAGCAGGTCGCGCTCTCGAGACGCCTCAAGGCGCGCTTCGACAAGAAGGGGCTGTCGGGAAGCTGAGCGCGACGGTTCAAGGCGCCGCCGGCCCCGAGTCCTTCTTCGCGTATTTCGTCGCGACGTAGTCCTCCACGAGCTTCCGGAACGCTTCCGACAGCTCTTCGTGCGTGCCCTTGAGCGTCGTGAATCTCTGGCCGTCGATGAACACGGGACAGCTCGGCGTCTCGCCCGTGCCCGGCAGCGAGATTCCGATGTTCGCGGCTTTCGACTCGCCGGGGCCGTTCACGATGCAGCCCATCACGGCGAGCGTCATCGTCTCGACGCCCTCATAGCGCGCCTTCCAGACGGGCAACTGCTGGCGCACGTAATCCTGGATGCGCTCGGCGAGCTCCTGGAACCCCGTGGAGGTCGTGCGGCCGCAGCCGGGGCAGGCCGTCACGGACGGCGCGAAGCTGCGGAGGCCGAGCGACTGGAGGAGCTCGCACGCCGCGTATACCTCCTCGCGGCGGTCGCCGCCCGGACGCGGCGTGAGCGAAACGCGGATCGTGTCGCCGATCCCCTCGTGGAGGAGCACGCCCATCGCGGCGGACGACCAGACGAGCCCCTTCGTCCCCATTCCCGCCTCCGTCAGGCCGAGATGTAGCGGCTGATCGGTTCTCGACGCGAGGTCGCGGTACACGGCGATGAGGTCGTTCGGGCGCGAGACCTTGCACGAGATGATGATTTGGTCCTTGCGCAAGCCCGTTTCGAGCGCGAGCTCGGTGGACTGGATCGCCGAAAGGACCATGCACTCGTTCACGATTTCTTCCGACGTGCGGCCGAGATCCCGGTCCGTGTTCTCCTGCATCTTCTGCATGACGAGCTCCTGATTCAGAGAGCCGCCGTTCACGCCGATGCGCACGGGCTTGCCGAGATCGCGCGCGACACCGCAAATCGTTGCGAACTGCTCGTCTCGCCGCTTCCCCGTGCCCACGTTCCCGGGGTTGATCCGGTATTTGTCGAGCGCCTTCGCCATCAGGGGGTACTTCGTGAGGAGGATGTGCCCGTTGTAGTGGAAGTCGCCGATGAGGGGCACGTCGCAGCCGGCGTCTGCAAGTCGCTTCCGGATCTCCGGGACGGCCTGAGCCGCTTCGTCCACGTTCACCGTGACGCGAACGAGCTCGGATCCCGCCTCGGCGAGCTCGAGCGCCTGTTGGACGGTGGATGCGACATCGGCCGTGTCCGTGTTCGACATGGACTGCACGACGACGGGCGCGCCTCCGCCGACCGGCACCCTTCCCACCCGCACGCCGACGGTTCGGTGGCGCGCGCGGAACGTCGCTTCCGCCATCAGAAGCTGACGTTCTTCAGGACGTCGAAGTACAGGACGGTCACCATGACGAGGACGAGGAAGACGAAGCCCGCTTGCAGGAGGCGCTCTTTCAACTTGAGCGAAAAGTCGCGCCGCGCCACGGCCTCGATGAGCGTGACGAAAATCTGTCCACCGTCGAGGAGGGGGATCGGGAGGAGGTTCAAGATCCCGAGCTGCAGCGAGAGGACGCCCATGAGCAGGATGAGCGCCGACGGCCCCGAGCGGGCCGCTTCGCCCGAGAACTTCGCGATGTCGATGGGGCCCGAGAGCTGCCGCATGGACCCGGTGCCGCGGAACAGGCGCCCGACGATCTGACCCGTCACCTGCACCTGCCGGACGTTCTCGCGCCAGGACGCCGCGAATGCCTCGGCGAGCGAGAAGCGGCGGAGGACCGTCTCCTCCTTTGGCGCGAAGCCGATGCGCCAGTTCTCGCCTTCCTTCACGGGCACGACGTTCAACGTCTTCGTCTCGCCGTTTCGCGAAACGACCATCTCGATGGGCTTGGGTCCGTTCTTGTCGAACGACGACGCCGCTTCGCGAATGAAGCGCACGACCTCGAAATAGAGGAGGACGGGCTTACCGTCGACGGAGACGATCCGGTCGCCCACCTGGAGGCCGGCCTTCGCGCCGGGGTAGCCGGGGACGATCCGGGCGACCACGGCCGGGATGTACGGATTCAAGCCCGTGTAGCCGATGTCGTACTTGGAGCGCGGCTCGGGCGTGAGGCGGAGCGTGATCGGCATTCCGTCGCGCTCGATGCCGACCGTGAGCTCTTCGCGCGGGGCGAGCCCCGTCTCGAGCTCGACCTCTTCCCACGTCCTCACGGGTTTGCCCGAGATCGACGCAATGCGGTCGCCCGCCTTGATCCCCGCCTTCTCGGCCGGGCTCTCGCGGTCGACGACCTTCACGACGGGAGCCTCGCCCTTGTACTTCGCCACCTCGACCCCGATGAGAAAGGCGGACGCCGTGAGCAGGAACGCGAGGACGAGGTTCACTCCCGGCCCGGCGAACAGGATGAGGAGGCGCTGGAAGCGCGTGCCGGGTTGCGTCACCGACGTCTCGGCCGTGCCCTGCACGACGTCGCTCTCGTCCGGCCCGAGGCCGACGACCTTCACGTAGCCGCCGAGCGGAATGAGCGAGACCCGGTAATCGGTCTCGTTCCGCTTCCAGCCGAAGAGCCGCTTTCCGAAGCCCAGCGAGAAGATCTCGACCGGAAACTTGAAGAGCTTCGCGATGAGGAAATGTCCCCCCTCGTGAAACACGATGAGGAACGAGAGGACGAAGATCAGGGCGAGGATATTGGTCGGGATCGTCATGAGGCCTCGGGGGTTTTACGCTGGAAGAGCGCGGGCGGTTGCCGCGCGCGGGCTGGTTTCGAGCAGGGGAACGAGGGCGGCGGCCTCGCGCCGGGCCCACGCGTCCGCCTCGAGCGCATCCGCGACGGACACCACACGCACGACACTGTGTCTGCCGAGGACGCGCGCGACGAGCTCGACGATCGCGGGATACGGGATGCGCCGGTCCAGGAAGGCCTCCACCGCGACCTCGTTCGCGGCGTTCAGCACCGCCGGAGCTGAACCGGCGGTCTCGAGGGCGGCGTAGGCGAGCGGCACGGCCGGATAGCGCGTCTCGTCGAGCGGGAAGAACTCGAGCTTCCCGAGCGCCGTGAGATCGAGGCCCGGGAGTGGCGTCGGCACGCGATCGGGATACGTGAGCGCATAGAGGATCGGGAAGCGCATGTCGTTCGGCGACATCTGCGCAAGAACCGAGCCGTCCACATACTCGACCATCGAGTGGACAATGGACTGCGGGTGAAGGACGACGTCGATCTTCGCGCCGGGCACGTCGAAGAGCCAGCGGGCCTCGATGATCTCGAGCCCCTTGTTCATCATCGTGGCCGAGTCGATCGTGATCTTCGGGCCCATTCTCCACGTCGGGTGCTGCAGCGCGTCGTCGACGGTGATCGCCGGAAACGTGCCGAAGTCACGGGTACGAAAAGGCCCGCCGGAGGCCGTGAGGACGAGACGCTTCACCTCCTGCGGGGTTCCCGCGCGCAACGCTTGGTGGAGCGCGCAGTGCTCGGAGTCCACGGGCAGGACCGCGGCGCCGGAGGCGTGGGCGGCCGCCATGAGCGGCTCGCCGGCCACGACGAGCGTCTCCTTGTTCGCGAGCGCGAGCGTCTTGCCGAGCTTCACGGCCTCGTACGCGGGCGCGAGGCCGATGGACCCGACGATGCCTCCGAGGACGACGTCCGCCTCCGGAATCGTCGCCACGTCCACGAGGCCCTGCGGCCCGAAGCCGACGGAAAGGCCGGGGAACTCCTGCCGGAGGCGCGCCGCGTCTTCCCGCGTCTTCACCGAGACGACCTTCGGCCGGTGCGCGGCGACCGCCGGCAGGAGCTTCTCGAGGTTCGAGCCTGCGGACATCGAGACGATCTCGAAGCGCTCCGGGAAATGCGCGACGACCGACAGGGCCGAGTCTCCGATGGAGCCCGTCACGCCAAGGAGGGCGATGCGCTTTTTCATCTCGGCAGAGCCTCCGGCGCGAACGTGAGCGCACAAAACAGGATGGGCGAGGCGTAGAGCAGAGAGTCGAGGCGGTCCAGAAGACCACCATGGCCGGGCAGGAGGCCGCCCGAGTCTTTCACCGCGCAGCTCCGCTTGAACGTGGACTCGAGGAGGTCTCCGACGACGGCCACGACGGAGACGACGAGGCCGAGGGCCGCTCCGATGACGAGCGTTCGCGGCGCGCCCGGCGCCGTCTTCGAAAGGAGGACAGCCCCCGCGGCTCCGAATACGAGGCCGGCCGCGAGCTGACCCCAGAGACCTTCCCACGTCTTCTTGGGACTGACGACCGGCGCGAGCCTGCGCTTTCCCCACCGGCGCCCCACGTAGTAGGCGGCCGAGTCCCCCGCCCACACGATCGCGAGGAGGAACACGACGGGCCTCCAGCCGATCGCGCGCAGGCCAACCATCGCGCCCGCGCCAAGCGCAACGTAGAGCGTCGCAAAGACGGACGACGCGGACGAGGCGAGGAGCACCGCCTCGCGCGGCGACGTGAACATCACGAGCGTGGGGAGCGCGAGCAGCGTGACGCCTGCGAGGACGGCGAGCGCGACGAGAGAGGCGAGATAGGCCGCCGCGACGAACGCGAGAAAGAGGCCGACCCCAGCGGGTCTCGGCACGATCCAACCCGCCGCCTCGATGAGCCGGTAGAACTCGAGGAGCGCCACGGTCGCCGCCGCGGCGACGAGGAGCGCCCAGGCCCAGGGCGGGGCCGCCACGAGCACCGCGAGGATCGCGGGGATGAGGACGGCGGCCGTGATCTCCCTCTGGAGCCTCATCGCGACGCGGCCGCCGGACGCGCCGCCGGCGCCGCGACCTCGTCCCGTCTTCCTTCCGCCTCCGAAACGCCGCCGTAGCGGCGCTCGCGCTTCTGGAACTCCGCAAGCGCCTCGAGGAAGTGTCCGGCCCGGAAGTCCGGCCAGAGCACGGGCGTCACGTAAATCTCCGCGTACGCGATCTGCCAGAGCAGGTAATTCGAGATACGCATCTCGCCGCTCGTGCGGATGAGAAGGTCCGGGTCGGGCAGCCCGGCCGTGTAGAGCTGCGATTCGATCGCGGCCTCGTCGATGTCTTCGGGGCGCAGCATGCCGGCCTTCACGTTCCTCGCGAGCGCCCGCATCGCGTCGGCCAGCTCGGCGCGGCCCGAATAGTTGAGCGCGATGTTGAAGACCATGCCCTTGCCGTGCGCGGTTGCGGCGAGCGCGTGCTCGAGCTCGCGCTGGACAGAGGAGTCGAGACCGTCCATCCGGCCGACGACGCGGAAGACGATGTTGTTGTCGAGCAGCGTCTTCAGCTCGCGCCGGAGGTATTCCTTCAGGAGCGCCATGAGCGTCGCGACCTCGAGGTGCGGGCGCTTCCAGTTCTCCGTGGAGAATGCATAGAGGGTCAGTGCCGTGAGCTCAAGGCGCGCAGCCGTCTCGACGGTCGCGCGCACGGAGGCAATGCCCGCGCGATGGCCTTCCACGCGCGGCAAGCGCCGCTGGCACGCCCACCGGCCGTTGCCGTCCATGATGACGGCCACGTGCCGCGGCAGGCGGCCGAGATCGAGCGCGTCGAGGCGTTCCCGGTCGGGCGTGCCGGGGGCAGCGATGGAGTCCTTGTTGATCATCGGCGTCGGGGGCGAAACACGCTCCCAGTTTGGGATTCTATCCCGACGAAACAGGAGCGCCCGCGGCGGCCGGGAAGTCCCCGGGAAACGTCTCCGGAGGATACAGAACTCTTTCCAGCGTGAGGCCGCGCGCCTCCGCGGTGGGCCCGGGCTTTATCGGAGCGTCCTCCGGGCGGATGCGGCCCCGGCCCACGTCGCGGAGCGTCCCCACGAGGCGGCGCACCATGCCGCGGAGAAAGCCGTCCCCGACCGCGGTGATCACGAGAAGCGTGCCCTGTTCCTCCACGTCGAGTCGCGCCAGCGTGCGCACCGTCGTCCCCGGGTCGGAGCCCGTGAGGGAGAAGGGCGCAAAGTCGCGCCGCCCGACGAGAGCCGCCGCAGCGGCCCCCATCGCCGCCACGTCGAGCGGCTCGGACGCGAGGGCCTCGACGAGGCCGCGATGGGGATGGAGAAGCTCTCCGCGGCGCAGGCGGTAGACGTAGACCTTGCCGATCGCCGAGTGGCGGGCGTGGAAGTCGGGGGCGGCTTCGGACACGCTCAGGACCCTCACATCCTCCGATAACTTCGTGTTCAGGCCACGCCGGATTCCTTCGAATGGAATAGAGGGCGCGCCTGGGGGAAGGTCGACGTGCGCGACCTGGCCATCGGCATGGACGCCGGAATCCGTGCGCCCCGCGCCGTGGGCCCGGATCTCCGAGCCGAAGAGATCCCGCAGCGCCTTCTCCAGCTCCCCCTGCACGGTGCGCGCCGCCGTGCCGCCGGCTCGGGGCGCCTGAACCTGCCACCCTTCGAAGAATCTCCCCAGATACGCCAGCTCGAGCCGGAGCCTCACGAGAAGGAGATATCACGACCCGGGGATGTTCGCGCCTTTCCCCCTTGCCCTGCCCGGACTATCGTCGGCGCGATGTCTTCCACTTTCGCCACCCCGACGCTCGTCGTCACCGAAATCTTCCGCAGCCTCCAGGGTGAGTCCTCGTTCGCCGGGCTGCCGTGCACGTTCGTGCGCCTCGCGGGGTGCGCGCTCCGGTGCGTCTGGTGCGACAGCGCCTACGCCTTTAACGGGGGAACCACGCGGACTCTCGAGGAGATCCTCGGAGAAGTTGAGCGCCTCGGAGCCCCGCTCGTCGAGCTGACCGGAGGGGAACCGCTCGAACAGGAGGGCGTTTATCCGCTCGCCGCCGCGCTTTGCGACCGCGGATACACCGTTCTCATGGAGACCGGCGGCCATGTCCTCATCGACCGCGTCGACCCGCGCGTCCTCAAGATCGTCGACGTGAAATGCCCGGGCTCCGGCATGCAGGCCCGCAACGATCTCGGCAACCTGAAGCGTCTCGGCCCGCGCGACGAGATCAAGTTCGTCGTCAAAGACCGCCGCGACTTCGACTGGGCTCTCGACCTTGTCGCGCGGCACGACCTCGACCGGAAACACACCATCCTGATTTCGCCGGTCTTCGAGGGCGACGTCTCGCCGGTCGCGTCGGAGGTCGCTGAATGGGTACGGGATTCGAATAGAAAACTGCGCCTGAATCTTCAAGTCCACAAGCTGCTCTGGGGGGATGTCCCCGGACGATGAGAAAATCTTCCTCTTCCGCGGCGATTCCCGAAGCACCGGCGAGGGGTCGGAGGACCGCAGTGGTCCTCCTTTCCGGCGGCCTCGATTCCGCGACGTGTCTCGCGCTCGTCTCCCGCTGGGGCTGGACGGTGCACGCACTTTCTTTCGATTACGGACAGCGGCATCGCGTCGAGCTTTCGGCGGCGCGCGTCCTCGCGCGGCGGTATCGCGTCGCCTCGCACCGCGTGATCCCGATCCCGGCGTTCGGTGCGCTCGGAGGCTCCGCGCTCACGGACCGCGGGATCCGCGTCCCGAAATCAGCGCTCGGCGCTGAAAAGATCCCCGTCACGTACGTTCCCGCACGCAACACGCTTTTTCTCGCGTTCGCGCTCGGCGTCGCCGAAACGAGCGGCGCGACGGAGATCGTCATCGGCACGAACGCGCTCGATTACTCCGGCTACCCCGACTGCCGCCCCGCATTCCTCCGAGCTTTTGCGCGCGTCGCGAAGCTCGGGACGAAGGCCGGCGCCGAGGGCCGGAGTCTCGTGATCCGCGCCCCGCTCCTCCGTTTCTCGAAGGGGGACATCGTCCGTCTTGCCCGCGTTCTCGGGCTCGATACGAGCCTCACGACATCCTGCTACGACCCCGGCCGGAGAGGCGTGCCTTGTGGGTTGTGCGACTCCTGCCTGCTCCGGGCCAAGGGATTTGCGGAAGCTGGAGAAGTCGATGCTAAATCAGGTGCTTAGATTATCTACTAACGATACGTTAGATATTACTTGACAATGATGTAGGCAGATCCTATTCTTAGGTTTGATGAACGTTGAGCGGTTCACTCACAAGGCCCAGGAAGCCCTCCAGAAGACGGCCCAGGCCGCCCGGGCCGAGGGACATCCCGAGGTCACGCCAGAGCACCTCGCAGAAGCGCTCCTGACGCAGGAAGAGGGCGTCGTGCCCGCGCTCCTCGAGCGTGTCGGCGTCGCGCCCGGCCTTGCGCGGGAGGACGTCACAAAGGAGCTCGCGAAGCTCTCGAAGGTGCAGGGAGAGGGCACCGAACCGCGCTTTTCCCCCGCGCTCGTGAAACTGATCGACCTCGCCGAGAAAATCGCCGGCGAGTTCAAGGACGACTACATCGCGAGCGAGCATCTCTTTCTCGCGCTGCTGCGCGACGGCAGGTCGAAGGCCGCGAAGGCCCTCCTCGCTCGAGGTCTCTCGGAGTCCTCCCTTCTCGCGGCCCTCAAAGACGTGCGCGGCTCGAGCCGCGTCGCCGACCCCGACGCCGAGGACAAGTACCAGGCGCTCAAGCGCTACGCGAAGGACCTCACCGAGCTCGCGAAGAAGGGCAAGCTCGACACGGTCATCGGCCGCGACGAGGAGATCCTGCGCGTCATGCAGGTGCTGACGCGCCGCACGAAGAACAACCCGGTCCTCATCGGCGATC
>PLZI01000076.1 GCA_003152095.1 Acidobacteriota bacterium
CCGGCTCGCGCTCCCGGATCCGGGCGACGACCTCCGGAGACTTCAGGTCGGCCCGGCGGGCCCCGTCCTCGCTGTAGGGAAGGGTCTCGCGCGGGATCTTCGTCCCGCCCGCGTACCAGTCGAAGGGAAGCTGCGGCACCGCGGCGCGGAAGAGGATGAAGACCATCACCTGGACGATGTCGATGTGCTGCGCGGCCCACTCCGACAGCGCGGGGACGTACTGCAGCGTGTCGTCGTAGACCGTGGCGTTGAACGAGCAGGAAATGCCGCCCGCCTCTGCGAGCATCTCGGCCATCCGGAGCCGCAGCTCGTTGAGCTCGAGCTCGTTCTTGTTCTTCCAGCCGGGCCGGCCCTGCTTGCTGTCGACGTGGAACGTGAAGCCGACGACACCCGCGCGCTTCAGATCGCGGAGCATCTCCTTGGTCAAGGTGGCGCCGTTCGTGTTGACGATCGGCTTCATCCCGTTCTCGGCGATGAACCGGACGATCTCGACGATGTCCGGGTGCATCAGCGGATCCCCGCCGGCGATGGAGATCCCATCGGAGTTCCGCATGCGCTTGAAGAGCCGGATCTCCTCGCGCACGGCCTCCATCGACTTGTGGCCGCCGGGCACGTTCTCGCGATAGCAGCCGTCGCAGGCCAGGTTGCACGCAGACGTGGGCTCGAGCCACGAGATGGCGTTGTCCGGGAGGGACCAAGGGAGGCGATAGAGCGCCCGATGGTCGATCTCGGGACCCTGGGATCCAGACGGTTTCATCGTTGCTTCCTCCGGGCGGGAAGGTGGTGGGACCGGGGGGAGGTTACAGCAATGCTCGTGCGTGGGATCGCTCCAGCAAGTGAAGACGCGCCGCGGCCGAATCCGGGAGGCGTTCGCGCTGGCGACCTCTTCCCGAGAATCCGGAGGCCGCGGGCGAAGCGGTGAAACACGCGAAGAAGCAGGCCGGTGGGGGCTCGGGAGGGGGCGGCTGCTGTGACAAAGCTGCGATTGTGGCGACTGCGGCGGCTGCGACTGCTGATGAACGAGGCGCCACAGGCGTAGAATTCCCCGCGGCTAGAGCATTCTCGCTTGAAGGAGGAACCCATGAAGAAACTATTCGCCGTGATCTCCGTCTTCGCCCTCGTCGCGCTCGCCGCTGCTCCCATCGCGGCGAGTGACGCCAAGGAACAGACCTGGAAGGACGTCTCCGTCACCGACCACATGTGTTTTGACAAGGTGAAGGATGCCCCCGACAAGCACTCGAAGGAGTGCATGTTGAAGTGTGAGAAGTCGGGCTACGGCATCATCGCCGGTGAAGGGAAAGACAAGAAGTTCGTCGAGTTCGACGCCAATGGAAGCAAGCTCACGGTCGAGGCCCTCAAGGCCTGCAAGAAGACCGACGGCTTGAAGGCAACGGTCGTCGGCGAAATGGGCGCGAACGTCATCAAGGTCAAGTCGATCAAGTTCGCGGACTAGGGCCTGACTCTCCAGGTCGACTCGGGCCAGTCCTCCGATGACCGAGAAGACCCTTCGGGCGGACGTCGTGATCGCCGGTGCGGGGCTCGCCGGGCTCGTCGCGGCGCACGAGCTACTCGAGGGCGGGAAGTCGGTTCTCCTCCTCGACAAGGACGTGCCCGAGAATCTCGGCGGCCTCGCCCGCGAGTCGTTCGGCGGCGTGCACCTCATCGGCACGCCGCAGCAGCGGAAGACGGGCATCGCCGATTCGCCCGAGAGGGCGCTCCGCGACTGGCTCCGCTACGCGCAGTTCGGCGAGGGCGACTCGTGGCCGCGCCGCTGGGCGCAGCTCTATTGCGATCGTTCGCTCGACCTCATCCACGCGTATCTCGACGGCGTCGGCGTGAGGTTCCTCCCCGTGGTGAACTGGCCCGAGCGCGGCGTCTTTTCGCCAGGCAACACGGTCCCCCGCTGGCACATCGCGTGGGGCACCGGTCACGCCATCGTCGAGCAAGTCGTGCGCGCGCTCCAGACCCACCCGCGGTCGGCCCATCACGCGATCCGCTTTCGGCACGCCGTCGAGGATATCGAGGTCGCGGGCGGCCGCGTCACGGGGCTCGTCGGCGCCGACCTCGCGACCGGCGGGCGCTTCGTCGCGCGCGGCGACCAGGTCGTGATCGCGACCGGCGGCATCTGCGGCGGGGATCTCTCGAAGGTGCGCGCACACTGGTACGCACCCTGGGGCGCGCCGCCGAAAGTCCTGCTCAACGGCGCCCATGTGTTCGGCGACGGCGCGATGCACGACGCCGTCGCGCGCGCCGGTGGCAACCTCACGCACCTCGACAAGCAGTGGCACTACGCGGCCGGCGTGCACCACCCCGCGAAGCGCAAGCCGAACGACGGCCTCTCCCTCGTGCCGCCCCGCTCGGCGCTCTGGCTGAACGCGACGGGAGAGCGGATCGGCCCCGTGCCCCTCGTCGGCTCGACCGATACGCGTTTCCTCGTGGAGAGCATCCTCCGGCAGCCCGGCCAGTACTCGTGGCAGCTCCTGAACAACACGATCGCGAAAAGGGAGCTCGCGGTCTCGGGCTGCGACTACATGACGGCCTTTCGCCACAAGAAGAAGCTCCTCATGGCACGGCAGCTGCTCTTCGGGAACCAGGAGCTCGTCGACCGCCTCGCGCGTGAATGCCCGGACGACATCGTCACGGCGCGCTCCCTTCCCGAGCTCGTCGACAAGATGAATGAGCGTAACCTCGACGGCCTGCGCACGGATCTCGCCACGCTCGAGCAGGTGGTCCGCGACTACGACGAACAGATCGACCGGGGGCCGGCCTACTTCAACGACGACCAGCTTCGCCGCATCTGGAGTTTCCGCGAGTACCGCGGCGACCGACTTCGCCTGTGCAAGTTCCAGAAGATCCTCGACTCGGGAGCGATGCCTCTCATCGCGATCCGCGAGTTCATCCTCTCGCGCAAGAGCCTCGGCGGCATCCAGACCGACCTCTGCTGCCGCGTGCTGCGCGCCGACGGCTCGCCGATCGACGGCCTTTACGCGATCGGTGAGGCGGCGGGATTCGGGGGCGGAGGCATTCACGGCATGGGCTCTTTGGAGGGAACGTTCCTCGGAAGCTGCATCCTCACGGGACGCGTCGCGGGACGTACGATCGCGGGGATCTCGATATGACGAAAACGGTCAAGATCGACGCGAAGAGGTCGGGCGCGTGGCTCGTACGCCACGCCCTCGAGCAGCTCCCCGTGACACACACGTTCGGGATCCCGGGCGTGCACAACACGGAGATCTACGACGAGCTCAACCGGTCCGAACGGATTCAGCCGGTGCTCGTCACGCACGAGGCAGGCGCGGCCTTCGCGGCCGACGGCATCAGCCGCACGACCGGCGGCACGATCGGAACGCTCGTGATCGTGCCCGCCGCCGGCATCACGCATGCCATGAGCGGCATCGGCGAAGCCTTCCTCGACGGCATTCCCATGCTCGTGATCTCGGGCGGCACGCGCACGGACGTCCCCTTCCGTTACCAGCTCCACGAGCTCGACCAGCAGGGCCTCGTGAAGACCCTGACGAAGGGCTCGTGGCACCCGAAGACGCACTCCGAGATCGTGCCCGCGATCTTCGAGGCCTACCGCACCGCGGTGACGGGAGTGCCCGGCCCCGTCTTCGTCGAGATCCCGGTGAACCTCCAGCTGTTCCAGGAGACGATCGGCGAGCTGCCCGTCTTCGAGCCGCCCGCGCTGCCAGAGGGCCCCGAGGCCAGCCTTCTCGACAAAGCCATCGACCTCCTCGCGGCGGCGCGGGCTCCGGGCCTCTTCGTGGGCTGGGGCGCGGTCGACGTCGCGGACGACGTGGCGCGCATCGCCGAGCGGCTCGGGGCGCCGGTGTCGACGACGCTGCAGGGCCTCTCGGCGTTTCCCGCGACGCATCCCCTTCACACGGGCATGGGCTTCTCGCGCGCGGCGGTGCCGGCCGCCGAAAACGCGTTCCGGAGGTGCGATTGCCTGCTCGCGATCGGAACGCGATTTGCCGAGATCCCGACGGGCAGCTTCGGCTGCGTGGTCCCGGAGAACCTCGTCCACGTGGACATCGATCCGAACGTCCTGGGCGCGAACTTCCCCGCGAAGGTCGCGATCGCGGGAGACGCGCGCGCCGTCGTGCCGATGCTCCTCGCCCGCCTCGTGAAGCAGGGCATCGAGCGCCCGGAGCGGCGGCGGGCACAGGAAACACGCATCGCGTCCGACAAGAAGGCCTATCGGGAGGAGTGGCTCGCCCGCAAGAGCGGCCGGGTCAACCCCGCTCGCTTCTTCGAATCGCTCAGGAGGCAGCTTCGGGACGACGCCGTCATGGTCGTCGACGACGGCAACCACACCTTCCTCGCGGCCGAGCTCTTCCCCGTCACGANNTTCCTCATGACCGGCCTCGAGATCGTGACCGCGACGACGCATCAGGCGGGCGTCGCCTTCTTCGTCTTCCACGACGGCGAGCTGTCGCAGATCTCGCAGGGGCAGGAAATTCCCTACAACCGCAAGACCTGCACCGTGCTCGGAGAGATCAAGCTCGAAGGCATCGCGCTGGCGACCGGCGCCGGCTTCGTCTCCATCGAGGACGACGCGGGCATCGATGAGGGAGTCCGCGAGGCGCTGCGCATCGCCGGCACCGGACGGCCCGTCGTCGTGGACGTCCGAATCGACTACGGCAAACGCACGCGCTTCACGCAAGGCGTCGTGAAGACCGTGCTCAAGCGCTTTCCGCTCGGCGACAAGTTCCGCTTCGTCGGGCGCGCGCTCGTCAGGAAGCTGACGGGCTAGCCACCCTCGACGAAGGCGCGTCCGAAGCGCCGCTCCTGATGCGGATGGCGCACCCCGGTATCATGGCTCGCGAGTCCCGAATGCCACTCGACCAAAGCCCCCTCGCCATCCCCGACGCGGCGCACCTTTTCGCCACGAGCGGGCGGCTTCTCGCGGCGGCAGCCCTCGGCGGGCTCATTGGCGCGCAGCGCGAGAGAGTCCATAGCGCCGCGGGCTTGCGCACGCATATCCTCGTCGCCTTGGGCTCCGCGCTTTTCGTGCTCGCGGGTCGCGAGGCCGGTTTCTCGGCTTCCGACACCAGCCGCGTCGTGCAGGGCATCATCGCGGGCATCGGCTTTCTCGGCGCGGGCACGATCCTGAAGCTCGCCGATCGTGGCGAGGTGCACGGCCTGACCACTGCCGCGACCATCTGGGTGACGGCCGCGGTCGGCGTTGCCGCGAGCATCGGCCCGCTATGGGTTCCGGCGCTCGCCGCCGTCTTCACGTGGGCCGTCCTCGCTTTCGCCGTCCGGCTCGAGAGCGGTCGCATCAAGAGCCCGCCGGTTTCTTGAGCGATCGGACGCCTCGACTCCGTCAGACACGGGGCGCCGTACGTGTCAGACTTGATCCATGAAGAAACACCCGGCCCCGATTCTTCTCGCCCTTTCCCTGCTCCTCGCCCCGACGACGTACGCCGCGGACCCGTCGTATCAGCTCACGCGCACGATCCCAGCGGGCGGCGACGGCGGATGGGACTACCTGACCGTGGACGCCACGGCCCGGCGGCTCTACGTCTCGCGGAGTACGCGCGTGGCCGTCCTGAACGCCGACTCGGGCGCGCCGGAAGGCGAGATCCCGAATACCGAGGGCGTGCACGGCATCGCGCTCGCTCCTGACCTCGGCCGCGGTTTCACGAGCAACGGCCGGGCGAACACGATCACGATCTTCGACTCGAAGACGCTCGCGACGCTCGGGACCGTCAAGGTGACGGGCGAGAACCCGGACGCGATCCTCTACGATCCCTCTTCGCGCCGCGTGTTCACGTTCAACGGCCGCACCGCGAACGTCACCGCTGTCGAGGCCGCGACCGGCGCCGTCGCGGGCACGATCGCGGTCGGCGGCAAGCCGGAGTTCGCGGTCACCGATCTTGCCGGCCGCGTTTACGTCAACATCGAGGACAAGAACGAGGTCGTCGCTCTGAACGCGAAGACGCTCCAGGTGGAGGCACGCTGGCCGCTCACGGGCTGCGATGCACCGACGGGCCTTGCGATCGACGTGAAGTCGAGACGCCTCTTCGCGGGCTGCGGCAACCAGGTCCTCGCCGTCCTCAGCGCGGCCGACGGGCACGTCGTCGCGAAGCTGCCGATCGGGAAAGGCATCGACGCGGTGGTTTTCGATTCCGAGGCGAACCTCGTCTTCAGCTCGAACGGCGATGGCACACTGACCGTGGTCCACGAGGATTCTCCCGACGCGTTTCGAGTCGTTCAGAACCTCCCGACGAAGGAGGGCGCGCGGACGATGGCCCTCGACACGAAGACGCACGCGATCTTTCTCGCCGCGGCGCGCTTCGAACCCGCTCCGCCCGCGTCTGCCGAAAACCCGCGTCCCCGCCGCAAGATGGTCGCGGGCAGCTTCGAGATTCTCGTGGCGGCACCTGCTGCGAAGTGACGCTCGCCCAAACTTCCCCTTGACGGGGCGCATTTCGCGCCCTATTGATTAGTCAGCCCCGCGCGCCGGAATTCACGGCGGGGCCGGTCGGAAAGGCTCACAGGCAAGGTCCCTAGCCGCCCCAGCACGTCCGGGATCCGGAAAGGCAACGCAGGACCAGCGCACAGCACGCGCAAAGCCGCTCCGCCGCCGGCAGGCCCCTCACGGGGTTCACCGGAGCCCGGGGGAACCGGCGCCCCTCGGGCTCTCTTCGTTTTTCCGCTCTCACGCGCCAAGGCGCCGGGCGATTTTGTTCGCTCCATCGCGAGCCTTCGCGACGACACGTCCCTCCCTGTCGAGGAGGATGGGGACTTCGTTCCCCCATCGCGCCGCGAGCGCCGGATCGGAGTCCACATCCACGGTCTCGAGCGAACCGCCGAGGCGATCCACGAGCGGAACGACGACGGCCCGCATTTCGTCGCAGAGATGACAGCCGGAACGCGAGAGCAGCCGGAGCGCGGGCGGCGGCCCCGCCCTCGACCGCCGAAAGAGCCTCATGGCGGCGGGAGCGGTTTTCCCGCCACGGGCGCGGCCGGACGCGGGAGGCGCGTCACGATGCGCCACGAATAGTGAAGCCCCGAGACCGTCGCGAAGACCGCGACGAGCTGCATGCACGTCGTCGCGACGATGACCGGCAGACGATGGATGTTCACGAGGAGAATCGCCACGACGGTCGAGATTTCCAGAAACGTGGTGAGCTTCCCGAGGATCGAGGGCGGGAAGTCACGGATCCCGAGGGCGAGAAACATGACGAGGCAGATGACGAGGGCGAAGGTGTCGCGAAAGATCGTGAGGACGAGAAGCCAGACGGGAATGCGGAGAGACGTGGGAGTGGAGGGCAGCGCAAAGACGACGAACGTGGAGACGAGAAAGAACTTATCGACGATCGGATCGAGCCAGGCGCCGAGCGGCGAGCCCATGCCGAACCGGCGGGCCACCCAGCCATCCATGATGTCGGTGATCGCGGCCGCGAGAAAGATCGCGAGCGCGACGGCATGCCGGCCGCCGAGAATCGCCATGATGAGGAAGGGAAGAGACGCGAGGCGTGCGAACGTCAGGAAATTCGGCAGCGTCCAGGGGCGCAATTCCATGGGCAGGAGGCCTCAGCCGGCCGTGGGTGCGGATGCCGGCCGCCCGTCGGGAGGAGTTCCGGCCTCCGACGGGTCGAGCTTGACGTAGACCGCCTTGCCCTTCGGGACGATGAGCTGCTCGGCGGCCATCTGCGACATCGTGCGAGACACGGTCTCGCGCGAGGAGCCGATCGTGTCGGCGATCTCGCGCTGCGAGGGGCGCACCACGACGGCCCATCCGCCGCCCGCCTTACGTCCGCGCGCGGCGGCCAGCTCGCGGAAATAGCGCGCGAGCCGGCTCTTGACGTCGAGCGACGCCAGGCCCTCGATCGTTGCGTTCGCGCGGCGCAGCCGCGCCGAGAAGGCCGCGAGGAGCGCTCGCGTCAGGACGAAGTTCGACTTCAGGAGGTCGAAGAAGACCGCACGCGAGAGAATCGCGAGATCGGACTTCTCCTGGGCGATGACGCTCGCCGACCGGGGCGCGTCGTCGAGAAGGGCCATCTCTCCGAAGTGGTCGCCTTCTCCGAGTGTGCTGAGGACCACCTCACGCCCGTCCGGCGCGACGATTGCCACGGCCACGCGGCCCTTCACGAGAACGTAGAAGGCATCCCCGGGCTGGCCTTGCTGGACGATCGTCTCGCCGCGGCGGTACGTGCGAAGCGTGGCCGCACGCGCGAGCGCCGCCCGGTCTTCCAGCGAGATCCCCTCGAAAAGCGGAACCTTCGAGAAGAGCTCCGTGATGACCATCAAGCCCCTCCTCTAGCGGGCGAGCCGGAGCGTCAAGTCGATGGCGGCGAACGCCTCCCGCCCACTGACCTGCCGCGACGCCGTGTCGGGAAGTATGCCGCAGGTGGCGAGAGCGGCGGGCGCGACGAAGCAGGCGTCGTCACGGCCCCTGAGGAGGGCGGCGAGGCGCCTGAGCTGCCCGGGCATCTCGCTGCGCAAAACCGGCGCGTCCGCGCCCACGAGATGCGTCTCCTTCGAGACGGAGAAGAAGCCGAGCGCGATGGCCTTCACGAGAGCCCCGCGCTCCGGCCGGTCGAGGGCGTCGATCGCGACGTCCGCCCCCGGCGGCACGCGAGCGGACGCCACCTCGGGCACGAGAGTGACGAGGAGGGTCGAGAGCTGCGCCCGCGTGATTCGCGGCGCGGCCGCCGCCTTCCGCGCCATGTCGGGCAGGTTCTGGACCCGGAACTCCAGGCGTGCCGCCGCCTGTCTCTCGCGCATGGCGCGGCTGCTCTTCGCGAGCCCCCCGTAAAGCGCTTCGGCCTCGGCGAAGCGCGAGGTCTTCATCGCGAGGGACGCGAGCGCCTCCGCGAGCGCCGCGTCGGCTGGAGCCCGCGCGTGGGCCGTCTGGGCCGCCGCCCACGCGTCCTCGAGCCTTCCTTCCGCCTCGGCGGCGGACGCGAGCACGTGATAGCCCGCCGGAGAGTCCGGATCGACCTCGACGAGCGCGAGTGCCGAGCGCCGCGCCGATGCGAGGTCCCCGCGTGCGAGCGCCGCCTCCGCCTCGGCTTGAAGAGAAGTCACGAACGCCGCACGCAGCTCCGCAGCACGACTTTGGTACTTGTCTTCCCCGGGCACGAGACGCGCGGCTTCTCGATACCCGTCGAGGCCATCGCGAAGGCGCCCTTCGGCGACATCGTCTTCCGCGCCCTTCGCGAGGGCCGCCGCGCGCACCTCCGGCGACGACGGATCCACGGGAGGCGGGCCCGCCGAGCAGGCCGTCAGAGCCACCGCGGCAGCGAGAACGAAGCCGGGGAGAGGTCGCCCCGTCAAACCGCCGGCGTCCGCACGGGGGCGGCAACGGGCACGGCCGCCGTGTTCCCGCCGAGAGACGCGACCGAGGAGATGGCGTGCTTGTAGATCATCTCCTCGCGCCCGTCGACCTCGAGAACGACCGCGTACTTGTCGAAGCGGCGAATCCGGCCCACGCGCTTTTTCTCGGAGAGGAGCATGACCTCGACGAGCGTATTGTCCTTGCGCAACTGATAGAAGAAACCGTCCTGGACGTTGATGGGCGGTTTACTCGGTCCGATCATGCTCATCCCCCTTCGCGCGGTGCAGGAGAAAGAAAAAGAGGTCGCGCTTCACGCGCGACGAAATCGACGAGATCAGGCCGGTCGGCTCGAGCTGGGACGAGACCGCTTTCGCGCCGGAACCATGCTTCCTGCCGCTTCGCGTAACGCCGGGTGTCGCGGAGGAGCCGCTCGGCCCATTCCGCCTCGGTGAGCGCTCCCGAAACGAGCGCCGCCGTGTCCCGGTAACCGATCGCCGCGAACGCGGGCGCCGCGAGCGGGACACCCGCCGCCAGCAGACGACTTACTTCCGCGGGCAGCTCGTTCACGAAGTCGGACTGAAACCTCCTCGCGATTCTTCCATAGAGCACCTCGCGCGGCAACGTGAGCAGCACCTTCACCGACGGCTTCTCCCACGCGGGCCCGGGCCGCTCTCGGAAGAGGCGCGATGGGCGCTCTCCCGACAGGAGCAGGATCTCGAGAAGCCGGATCGCGCGGGCGGCGTCGGCCGCGCCCACACGTCGCGCGCTCGCGGGGTCGAGGAGAGCGATCATCCGGACGAGGAACGCCGCGCCGCGCCGCGCTTTCACGGCCTCGAGCGCACGTCTCACTTCGTCGTTTCGGCGCGGCCCCTCGAAGAGCCCGCCGAAAAACGCGCGCACGTAGAAGCCCGTGCCCCCAGCCAGGATGGGAAGCCGCCCGCGCGCGAGGATCTCCTCGCAGAGGCGCCGCGCCTCGGCGGCGAACTCCCCCGCGCTCCAGGGCTCTCGCGGGTCGCGCACGTCCACGAGGTGGTGCGGGACGCGCGCCCTTAGAGAAGCGGGCGGCTTCGCCGTCCCGGCGTCGAAGCCGCGGTAAACCGCGAACGCGTCGGCCGAGACGATCTCGCCGCCGAGCCGCTCGGCAACGGCCGCCGCAAGCTCCGATTTGCCCGTCGCCGTCGCACCCACGATCGCGAGCACACCATTCGGGCGCGCGGTTCTCACGGCACCCCCCGCGCGACGCTTTCGGGAAAAAGCGGAAGGATGCGGCGGCCCGCGAAGAGAAGCGCGATGTCGCCGTCACGATCGGTCCGAAACGTCCGGACGCCCGCGGCTTTGAGCCGCTCCAGCACCTCGGGGGCCGGGTGGCCGAAGCGATTCCGTCGCCCCACGCCGATCAGCCCGACGCGCGGCGAGACGCGGTCGAGAAACGCCGCCGTGGTCGACGTCCGGCTCCCGTGGTGCGGCACCTTCAGGACGTCGGCCGCGAGGGACCTCTCGGACGCGACGAGGTCACTTTCGGCGAGGGCTTCGATGTCGCCGGCGAGAATCGCCGCTCGCTTCGCGAGCACGACGCGCAGCACGAGCGACCCATTGTTCTCTCCCGCGCGAGGATACGGGCCGTCCCCCGGATGGAGCACGTCGAACGAAAGGCCCGCCGCCATGAAATGCTGGCCCGCGCCGAAGCGTTCCAGCGTCAGGCCGCGCCGCGCGGCCGCCGCCTCGAACTCGTCGAGAAAGAGATTGCGCGGCGCAGCGCGAGGCAAGACGACGCGCCCGACCGGCAGCGACGCGAGCACGGCGAGAAGGCCGCGCGCGTGATCGGGATGAGGATGCGTGAGGACGACGGCGTCGAAGGCCACGGCCCCGAGGTCGGCGAGACGCGGTACCAGCCGGAGTCGCCCGAAGTCGTACTCGCGGTCGGGGCTGCCGCCGCCGTCGACGAGAACACGGCCCTCGGGCGAGACGAGGAGCCACGCGTCTCCCTGGCCCACGTCGAGCGCCTGAAGCAGCACCGTGCCCCGCTCGGCAACAACCGGCGGCGCAAGAACGAGCGCGAGCGCGACGGCGGCTGCTCCCGCGAGGGCCGCGCGCCGGAGCGCGCGCCGGCGGGTGAGGCCCGCGACGAGGAGCATCGCCGCCACGGCCGCGACCAGCGCGAACGCAGGTGTCGGGATGATCCTCACCGCGTGGAGCCGGTCGAGGGCCGCGAGAAGCGCGAGCATGACGTCCGACAGGAAGCGCAGAGGGATGATGGCGAACGCCGCCGCGGCCGGAGACAGCAACAGGAGTGGAAGGAGGAGCAGGCCCGCGAACAGAAAAAGGCTCGACAGCGGCACGACGAACGGGTTCGAGAGAAGCGCGACGGCCGGAACGACATTGAAGACGAAGAGCTGCACCGGGAGGACCGCGATCTCGGCGCCGGCGGTCGCGCCCAACGCGTTCGCGACGAGCCCAGGCACTCCGGCCCGGCGCAGGATCCGTGCGGCCGGCACGCCGAACGCCGCGAGGCCGAACACGGCCGCGAACGTGAGGAGAAATCCGACGTCGAAGAGGTTCGCGGGGTTTTCGATCAGGAGGACGGCAGCCGCGAAGCCGAGGACGTGTGCGGCTGAGGTCGGACGCCCGAGAAGGCGCGCCAGCAGGTAGAGACCGATCATCAGGGCGGCGCGCACGACAGGCGGCCGGCCTCCGGCGAACACGGCAAACAGACCTGTCGCCACGAGCACGAGCGCGTCGCACGCGGCGAGAGACGCGCCGAGCCGTCGCGCCAACCAAGCGAGGAGCGCGGCCACGAGGCCGACCTGCAATCCGGAGATGGCGACGATGTGCGCGACGCCGCCGTCGCGGAAGGCGCTCACGGTCGCTCCGGGCAGGTCCTGCGTCTCGCCCATCACGAGCGCGAGAAGGAGCGCGAGCGCGCCTCGTGCTTCTGGCGCGGCATCGACCAGGTTCGCGCGGACGCGCCGCTTCACGGCGGCGTGGGCGCGCGCGATCGGAGAGAGCGGCCCCGCGGGCGGGCCGAGCCATTCGACCTGTGCGGCGCTCTTGAGCGCGAGTCGCGGTTCGGCCGGCAGGTCGAAAGGCGAGCGCGCCGGGCCGCCCGTCTCCGGCAGCCGGAGCGTGCCGCGAATGCGCACACGGTCGCCGAGCTCGGCGACGTCCGAGGGGTCCTGCTCTCCCGCGACGGTGAGAGTCAGCCCGGACTCGAGACGTAGCGCTCGTCCTTCCGAGGAGGCCGCTTCGGTGGCGAGCCGCGTCCTTCGAAGGGAGCCGCTCGCGGTCCACGGCGCGTCGATGCGGCCGGTCATCTCGAGAAGGGCGCCGTCGGCCCCCGGATCTGCCGACCGCGCGGCCATGATCGCCTCGCGCGCCTCCCCGACCGTCCGAAGGGCCGGGAGCAGGAAGCGCTCGCGCGCGTTCCAGAAACCGGCGCTCGCGGCGAGGACCAGGAACGCGAAGACGCGAACTCCGCTTCCCCGTCGCGCGAGCGCGACTCCAGCCGCCGAAGCGATCGCCAGCGCGGCCCCGAGGGCGAGAGAAGGCGGCACGGCGAACACGGCCGCCGCGAGGACGCCCGCCGCCAGGGCGCCGGCCAGAGGGAGCGACGGCGCTCCCGCCTCCTTGGACCAAGAGGCGCGCATGGCGCGCTTCTATCCGACTTTCCGCCGCACGAGCAAGGCGACCGTCTCGACGTGGTGGGTCTGGGGGAAGAGGTCGAGGAGCGTCAGCCGTTCGACGGCATAGTGGGTTTTCAGGCTTGCGAGGTCGCGGGCGAACGTCGGCGGATCACACGAGACCATCAGGAGATGCCGCGGTTCAAGGCGCAGGATGCCGGCGCGCACGGCGGGCGATAGGCCCGCGCGAGGCGGGTCGGCAACAAGCACGTCGATCGGAGGATTCGGAGATTTCTGCGAATGAAGGAAAGACTCCGCGGTCGAACGGATCGCGCGCGCGAGCAGCAAGCCCTCGGAATGCCAGGATTGAAGATTCTTAGAAAGGGAATGTGACGAAGACGGGTCGATCTCGACGGAGGTCACATCTCCCGCGCCCGCCTCGCGCGCGAGCTCGAGCAGCGGGCGTGTCATGAATCCCACGCCCGCATAGAGGTCGAGCCAACGGCGCGGGCGCAGCCCTTCGCGCCCCGCTCCCTCTTCCTTTCTAAGCACCGCGCGAAGCGCGGTCCGAATCTCGTCGAGAAAGGCATCGAGGAGATACAGATTCCCTTGAAAGAAAGACGAGACGGAGACGTCGAACGATGCGCCGCCCGCGACGATCGATAGCGAGGCGGGGCCGTCGGCCCCGATCAACCGGCCGCCCGCGTCGACGACGCGAAACCCGTCGAACGGCCCCCTCCCACTCTTCTTTACCTCCGAAGAAATTTGCAGACCTTGACCCTCGCCGAGACGCAACGCGCCGAGGCGCAGCTCGCCAAGCAGCCTGTCCCCGGAGCGGTCTTCGAGCGTCCAAAGCTCCCCTTCGAGCGAACCCATTGTGCCGAGGTGCTCGCGAATCGAGGGCAGCCGTGCGAGCAGAGCCTTCGAGACGATCTCGCACGTCTCGAGATTCGCGACGCTCTTCGAGCGGGGCGCAAAGAAGCCGACACGGCCGTCCCGGTCGAGATGCAGGCGGTTTCGCAGGCGGTAATTCCGGGCGGACCCCAGCCAGCGCGGCTCGGGGAGATCCTCCGCGCGAAGGCCCGCGAGGCGGCGCAGCGCATCGAGGACGAGCGCCGTCTTCAGCTCCCGGTGGTGCTCGAGGCGCGCGGCCGGCCAGTCGCACCCGCCGCAGGAGGCATCCCGGACGCGCGGGCAGAGCTCGGCGGCCGGGCGACGCGCCTCGCCCGGGACGAGGACCTCTTCGAGAGCGCCGCGCACGAGACGATCCGAGGCCTCCGTCACACGCAGGCGCACGCGATCTCCCGTTAGCCCGCCCGGCACGAGTGTGACCACGCCCGAGAGGCGCGCCAGCCCTTCGCCCCCCGGCACGACCCGCTCGATCACGGCCTCGACGCGCTCGCCCGGGCGGAGCTCAGCCATTGAGGAGCGTCAGCGGCGGAAACCCAGCGAGCTTCCGCACCTCGCGGCGCGTCAGCGCCTTCCGCATGCGTTCGACGACGTGGGGAACAAGACCGGCGACATCGCCCAACGCATCGCTCACGCGCGTCTCGACCAGATTCTGGGAAGAGGAATTCATTGCTTTCAGACCCGCCCGCACGAGCGATACCTCGATTGAGGAGAGCTTGTGCTCGATTTCTTCGAATGGAAGATCCGGCGGAATCTCCTCAATTTGCTCCGCGGCCTTGTCCAACCCCAGCGCACGCAGCGCCAAGACGAGCGCGGCGAGCTTCTCACCCGTTGCGGCCGCGTCCGCGGCCGCTGTGGGGGGCGCGATCTCTTTGCCGACGAGGCCCCGGCGCTCCATCTCCCAGCGTTCGGAGACCGCGTCGGCGCAATACGCGAGGGAGGAGATTTTCCCGGCCTGCCCGCGCGCGCGGCGCCTCGCGAACGCCTCGCGCACGGCGCGCACGACCGTGTCGGCCGGCACGCCCGATTCGCGCCAGCCGCGAATCAGGCTCCAGTCCTTCGCCGACACGAGGAACGGCGTGCCGCGCTCGGCGATGAACGCATCCTCGACACGCGTCGCGTAGCCGGCCTCGTCGAGACCGGAGTCCGAAGGACGCGGCTCCGAACCGGCCTCTCCGCTTTCGCTCATGGAGAAGGTGCCGCTCCCTTCAAAAGAGGACGACGTCGCCGGAGACGATCGTCTCCTCCCCGCGCCCGGTCGCCAGACGGAGCGCGCCGTCACCGTTCACGCCGCGGAAAACGCCGGACACCGAGCGACCCGCGTCCAGGACGGCCAGCGCGTCACCCGGCGCGTGCGTGGAGACGGACGCGAAGGCCTGAGGCAGAGGTTCATTCCCCGCCTCTCCGAGCGGGACGTCGAGGATGTCGAGGAGCGCCGAGAGCGGCACGACCCCGGCGAGCTTTCCGGCGGCCACTCCCGCGTCCTCGAGCGACGTGGCCTCCCTCAAGCCGCCGGCGTCGAGGTCCTTCCGCGTGCCGCGCACGTTGAGGCCGACGCCCACGACGGCCCAGCCTTCGCCCTCGGCGTTCGCGCGCGCCTCGATGAGAATGCCGCCAAGCTTCCTACGGTTCACGAGGAGGTCGTTCGGCCATTTGAGCCTCACGTCGATGGCGAAGGCTCTGGAAAGGCCCCGAGCGAGCGCGATCCCGACCCGCACCGGCAGGCGGACGCGTTCCGGCCCCTCCGGCCACGGGACGATGACGGAAACCGCGAGGGCCCCCGGAACCGAGGTCCAGCTTCGGCCCAAGCGGCCGCGTCCGGCCGTCTGCTCTCCCGCCACGATGATCGTCGGCCGGACATCCTCGCTCTCGGCGAGCATCTTCTCCACGATCGCCTTGGCTACCTCGTTCGTGGACGGCGTCGACGGCAGATAGATCACGTTCTCGATGTGCGTGAACGATCGGCCCTCGAGGGGATCGGCAATGCCGCTCATGCGTCCGGCGTCCCCACGAGGTTTCCGGAGAGGCGCCAGATCCGCTCCTCGATTTCTCCGAGTTGCTGCCGGGTCTTCTCGACGACCGCGGCCGGCGCCCGCGACAGGAAGCCCTCGTCGGCGAGTCGAGCCCGAATCTTCGCCCCTTCGCCACGCAGGCGTTCCACGTCGCGCTGCAGCTTCTCTCTCTCTTCAGAAGAAATTTTCTTCTTCGGCAGGTCCACGACCAGCCCGAGTCCCGCCACGGCGTCGCGGAACGCTCCTGCGATGTCCACCTTCGAAGAAATCTCCACGGCCTTGAGCCGCGCGAGATGGCTGAGGAGCGGGACGTGACGGCGCATTTCCTTCGAAAGGGGCCCTTCCGGCAGCTCGAGGCCGATGGCGAGCGGCTCGGTCTGGGCGAGCCCGTTTTCCGCCCGGAGGTTGCGGATCCGCGTCACGACCGCGCGCAGCGTCTCGATCGCCTCGACCGCCGCGTCATCCGTCCACTCGGCGCGCGGCTCGGGGAACTTCTCCATGGTGAGCCGGAGGCCGTCGCCGTTCAGCGCCTCGCGGATCTCGCACGAGACGAACGGCATGAACGGGTGCAGGAGCGCGAGGGAGTCGAGCAGGACGCGCTTGAGGACGCCCCGCGTCTTCGCCTTCTCGGCTTCCGGAACGTCGGCGCCGCGGAGAACCGGCTTGATCATCTCGACGTAGCCGTCGCAGAACTCGGACCAGAAAAACTGGTAGAGCGCGTTCGCGGCCTCGTCGAAGCGGAACGCCTCGAGCGCGCCGTTCACCTTACCCGACGCGTCCGACAAGCGCGCGAGGATCCAGCGGTCCACCGTGCCGAGGGTCGTGAAGTCGAGCCGGTCCGGCGGGACGGCGGCCCCGCCCTCGAGCATCTGAAGCGCGAAACGCGCGGCGTTCCACACCTTCGTCGCAAAGGCGCGGTAGCCCGCAACGCGCGTCTTGCCGAATGGCAGGTCGCGCCCGGTGCCCGAGAGCACCGCGAGCGTGAACCGCACCGCGTCGGCCCCGAACTCGTCGCACATCTCGAGAGGATCGACGACGTTGCCTTTCGTCTTCGACATCTTCTGGCCCTTCTCGTCGCGCACGAGCCCGTGCAGGACGACGTCGGCGAACGGCGCGCGCCCGTCGAAGAAGGAGCCCGCCATGATCATCCGGGCGACCCAGAAGAAAAGGATGTCGAATGCGGTGACGAGAACGCTCGTCGGGTAGAAGCGCGCGAAGTCCGGGGTCTTCTCCGGCCAGCCGAGGACCGAAAGCGGCATGAGCCACGAGGAGAACCAGGTGTCGAGGACGTCGGGGTCGCGCCGGAGCGTCCTCGAGCTGCAGGTCCCGCATACGGCAGGATCGGGCTCGCCCGGCTTCGGCACCGTGACATGCCCGTCCGGGCAGTACCACGCGGGAATCTCGTGCCCCCACCAGAGCTGGCGCGAGATGCACCAGTCGCGAAGATTCCGCATCCACTCGTCGTACGTCTTTTTCCAGAGCTCGGGGACGAAGCGCGTTTCGCCTGCGTCCGTCGCCGCGACGGCCCTCTCGGCGAGGGGCGCCACCTTCACGAACCACTGAAGCGAGACGAGCGGCTCGACGACCGTGTCGCAGCGCTGGCAACGCGCGAGAGGCATGACGTAACTCTTCTCGCCGCGGCGCAAGCCGGCCGCCTCGAGATCCCGGAGCACCTTCTTCCGCGCTTCGACCCGGTCGAGGCCGGCGTACGCCGCGCCGGACGCGGGCGTCATCTTTCCGTCGAATCCGATCACGACAATCGACTCGAGGGCGTGCCTTTTCCCCGCCTCGAAGTCGTTCGGATCGTGCGCGGGCGTGACCTTCACGACGCCCGTGCCGAACTTCGGGTCCACGAAGGCGTCGGCGATCACGGGGATCGAACGGCCCGTCAGCGGCAGCGTCACACGTTTTCCGACGAGCCCGGCATACCGCGCATCGTCCGGGTGAACGGCGGCGGCGGTGTCGCCAAGCATCGTCTCGGGCCGGGTCGTCGCGACGACGACCTCTCCCCCGCCGCCTTCGAGAGGGTAAGCGATCGACCACAGGTGAGCCGACGTCTCGACGTGGTTCACCTCGAGGTCGGAGAGCACCGTCGCGCAGCTCGGGCACCAGTTCACCATCCGCTCGGCGCGGTAAGCGAGGCCGTCGCGGTACAGCGTCGTGAAGACATGCCGCACGGCTCGCGAGCGGACCTCGTCCAGCGTGTAGTAGACGCGCCCGAAGTCGCACGACGATCCGAGGCGCCGAATCTGGTTCACGATGTCGCCGCGCCGCGCATCCGCCCACTCGCGACAGAGCGCGACAAAGGCCTCGCGGCCGAGGTCGTGCCGGGTCTTCCCGGTGCGATCCTTGAGGTCGCGCTCCACGACCATCTGCGTCGCGATACCCGCGTGGTCGACCCCGGGCACCCAGAGCACAGCGCGGCCCTGCATCCTCCTCCAGCGGCAGAGGACGTCCTCGAGCGTGCGCCCGAGGGCGTGCCCCACGTGCAGCCGCCCCGTCACGTTCGGCGGCGGAATCACGAGCGTGTACGGAACGGCGTCAGGTCCGGCCGCCTCGGGCCGGAAGAACCCAGCGTCTTCCTGGGCGCGATACCAGCGCATCTCGAAAGAGGCGGGTTCGAAGTTTTTGCCGAGCTCGGGCCGCGTGGTCATCGGGGAACGCGCAGGATCGCACGAGGGCGCGGGTCAGGGGAAGAGACCCGACCGTTATTCCGCGCTGTCCAGCTCGTCGAGGCGCTCTTTCACGAGGCGCTCGGCGAGTTCGGGCACCACGTCCCAGGCGATCTTTCGGACGATGCGGTCGCCGGAGAGCTCGAGGACGCGCCGCGCGATGCGGTCGATGTCGTCGTCGGAGAGCCCGCCCGCGGCCGCGGAACTTGCCGAGCCCTGCGGGATGAGGCTCCTGAGGTCGGAAAGTCTCGCTTCGGCGGCAAGGGCTTCGAGATCTCCATGACTGTGCTCGCCGGGCGAAGCTGCCTCCGCGGCCTTCACGGCGGGTGAGTCCCAGAGGTCCGGCCGGGTGGCGCTGCGTCCGGACGCCTCGAAGGCGGCGATGTCTTCCTCCAGGTCGCGACGCGGCGGCTCGTCCTCGCCTTCACCAAGGTCCATCTCGTATGCCGGGGCCGACGCCTCCGGCGCAGGCAGCTCGGCTGCAAAGGCGATGGGCTCGGTGGGCAGATCGGGCGGCGCTGCCGACGCTTCTGGCGCAGGCAGCTCGGCTGCAAAGGCGATTGGCTCGGTGGGCAGATCGGGCGGCGGTTCGGTAGGCGGTTCGAGGGCAGCCGGTGGTGGAGCCGGCGGCGCCTCGTTTTCCCAGGACATGGAGATCGCCGAAGTCGTGTAGAAATTCCCCTCGAGTGGAGCCGGAGGCGCGGGTACCACAGCCATCCGAACGGTGGAGAACGGCGTCGGCCCGAATGGCGGGGGCTCGATGCTCTCCTCGATCGGAGGGGGTTGGGGTGGGGATGGCGGAGGCGGCGGTGGAGGTTCCGGCGCGGGAGGCGGTTCGGGGGGCGCGGCGGCCCGCTCTTCGGCGGCCTTCGTCACGAGGTCGCGCACGAGCGAGGCGAGGCCCTGTGAGTCGAAAGGCTTCGTGATGATGGAGTCGGCACCCGCGTGCTCGGCGCGCGGCTTGTCGAACGGCTCAAAGGTCCCCGTGAGGAGGACGACGGGTACGAATCGGCCCCCTGGCCGCCGCTTGACCTCCTCGCACAATTCGTATCCGGTCCTGCCCGGCATGACGCAGTCCGCAAGGACGATGTCGGGCGAGAACGAGTCGAGAAGAGCCAGCGCCTGGTCGCCGTTACCGACGGCCTTCAACTCGAAGTCCGTTCCCGAGAACGTCAGCTCGATGACCTTCTGAATGGTCAGACTGTCGTCCGCCAAGAGAATCCGATGCGGCATTCGATCTCCTCGCAGGGGCCGTTGTCGCATGAGTTTACACCGGCCGCGGTCCGCGGGCCGACTCGAGAGCCTGATAGACGCGCGAGACGGGGCGCCGCGCGATGGCGCCGGCGAGCGCCCGTGTGGCCGCCGCGACGAGGGAAAGATCCACGCCCGTCTCGTAGCCCATGCCGTGGAGGAGATAGAGCAGGTCCTCCGTGGCGAGGTTGCCAGCAGCGCCGGGGGCGTATGGGCAGCCGCCGAGACCGCCCGCCGAGGAGTCGAAGATGCGTACGCCTTGCCGCAGACCTTCGGCCACGTTCGCGAGCGCGGTTCCACGGGTGTCGTGGAAGTGGAGCGCGAGGCGCGCGAGCGGCATTCCCGCGTCCACGCAGCGTCCGACGACGTCGGGCACCTGGGTGGGAACGCCAATCCCGATCGTGTCGCCGACGGACACCTCGTCGCACCCCGCGTCGAGCAGCCGCCGCGCAACGCGGGCGGTCGAGGCCGGCCTTACCGCACCCTCGTACGGGCAGCCAAAGCCGCACGACACGTACCCCCGCACCCGCATCCCGGACTCCCGCGCGCGCCGGATCACCGGTTCGAAGCGCGCGAACGACTCGTCGATAGAGGCATTGATGTTCTTCCGGTTGAACGTCTCGGAGGCCGCCGTGAAGACCGCAATCTCGCGCGCACCCGAGGCTTCGGCCCGGTCGAGCCCCCTCTCGTTAGGGACGAGAACCGGATACCGGACTCCGGGACGTTTCACGATCCGGCGGAAGACTTCCTCGCCGTCGGCGAGCTGCGGAATCGCCTTGGGCGAGACGAACGCCGTCGCCTCGACGACTGGCAGCCCCGCGGCCGAGAGGGCGTCCACGAACGCGACCTTCACGTCCGTCGGAACGGCCGCCGCCTCGTTCTGAAGGCCGTCGCGCGGGCCGACCTCGACGACCGTGACGCGCGACGTGCTCATTCCATCTCCACGAGGACGTCGCCGAAGCCGACCATCTGTCCCTCGGAGACGAGAACGCGTTTCACGGCGCCTTCCTTCGCGGCGCGAACCGCATGCTCCATCTTCATCGCCTCGACGACGACGAGCACGTCTCCCTTCGCGACCGCGCTCCCGGCCGCGACGCGCACCGCCACGATCCGGCCCGGCATCGGCGCCTCGAGAGGCGGCGTCTCCTCCGCGCCACGGGCCGCGCGGCGTGCGCGCGCCGTGGAGACGGAAGACAGTCGATACGTCTCGCCCCGGTAGGACACCCACGCGACGTCGCCATCGCGCACCGCCGTCGCGCCGGCCGGAACCTCCAGGCTCGCTGCGTCGCGCTCTTCTCCCGTCCGGAGGTCGCGCAGTCTCACGCGCCGCCCCCCATGCGGAACGGCGTGTCGAACGGGCTGGGCCATCCGCCGGGCGTGGAGCTTCCTCCAGCCGCGCAAGCGGCGCGAGAGAGAACGGACGCCGCCGCGGCGAAGACTTCGTCCGGAGGCGGCGGGGGCGCGGGCAGCACGAGCGTCTCGAGCAGGGCCGTGTGCAGCTCGCCGCGGACGACGGGACCGGCCTGGAGCAGCCGGCTCAGCCACGAGAGATTCGTCATGACGCCGAGGGCGACCGTCTCGCCGAGCGCCGCGACGAGCCGCCGGCGCGCCTCTTCGCGGTCCCGCCCCTTCGCGACGATTTTCGCGAGCATGGGGTCGTAGTGAACGTCCACTGCCTGGCCCGCCGTCACACCCGAGTCCACGCGCACGCCCGGGCCCGAGGGCTCGACCCACGCGAGGAGCCGTCCGGCCTGGGGAAGGAAGCCCCCCTCGGGATCTTCCGCGTAGACGCGCGCTTCGATCGCATGCGCCGAGGGCCCGGAAGGAAGCTCGGGGAGCGGCTCTCCCGCGGCGATGCGGAGCTGCAGGGCGACGAGGTCCACGCCGAAGGCCTCCTCCGTCACGGGATGCTCGACCTGCAGGCGCGTGTTCATCTCGAGGAAGTAGAACGCGCCGGAAGGTTCGAGGAGGAACTCGACCGTCCCCGCGTTCACGTAACCCGCCGCGCGGGCCGCGTCGCAGGCGGCCTTCTGGAGTCGCGCGCGAAGGTCCGGCGTCACCGCGGGGGACGGGCACTCCTCGATCACCTTCTGGTGGCGCCGCTGGAGCGAGCACTCGCGCTCGCCCAGCGCGACGACGTTCCCCTGCGTGTCGCCGAGAATCTGCACCTCGATGTGCCGCGGCGAGTCGAGGTACTTTTCGACGTAGACGGTCGAATCTCCGAAGGCGGCGAGAGCTTCGCGGCGGCAGGAAGCGATTGCTTCGGGAAGAGAAGCGACGTCACGCACGATTCGCATCCCTTTGCCCCCGCCGCCTGCGGAGGCTTTGACGACGACTGGAAGGCCGAGAGAAAGAATTTCTTCGAAGGTGCCTGAGGCGACGGGGCGCGGCAACGCCACTCGACGCGCGCCGCCGCGGCCACCATCCTCTTTTCCATTCAAAGAAATCCCCGGTTCTTCTCCGAGTACGTGTGCTCCCGGAACGACCGCGACGCCTGCGGCGCGCATTCTTTCTCGAGCAGAAATCTTCGATCCCATCGCCTCCATGGCCTCGGGAGGAGGCCCAATCCAGATCATTCCCGCGTTCATGACCGCGCGCGCGAAGTCCGCGCTCTCCGAGAGAAAGCCGTAGCCGGGATGGACCGCGTCGCAGCGTGTTTCCTTCGCGGCCGCGAGAAGGCGCGGAATCGAAAGGTACGATTCGCGCGCGGGCGCGGGGCCGAGGCGCACCGCCGCGTCCGCCAGAGCGACGTGGCGCGCGTCGCGGTCCGCGTCCGAGTACACCGCCACCGCCGCGACGCCGGCGGTCCGGCAGGCGCGGAGCACACGCACGGCGATCTCGCCGCGGTTCGCGACGAGCACGCGGCCGAGCCGCCGGGGTTCCGTCACGACTTTTTCGCGGCCGGCTCTACCGCCCAGGACGGCTTCCGCTTCTCCAGGAACGCCTTGAGCCCCTCCCGCGCCTCCGCCGAAGCGCGGCGCTCGCCCATTCGCTGGATCGCGATGTTCGTGGCGTCCCGGAGCGGCATCTCCCCGACCGTGCGGGCGAGCCGCTTGGCTTCGGCGACGGCCTCGGGGCCCCCGAGCAGGATCGCGTCGAGGACCGCCTTCGTCGCGGCGCCAAGCTCCTTCTCCGGAACGACCCGGTGCACGAGGCCGGCCTGCCGGGCCTCCTCGGCATGGATGCGTTCTCCCGTGACGAACCAGGCGCGCGCCCTCGACTCGCCCACCCGGCGCACGAGATACGGCGAGATGACGGCGGGAATGATCCCGAGCCTCACCTCGGTCGTGCCGAAGATCGCGTCGTCGGCGGCCACGACGAAGTCGCACACGGCGAGGAGGCCCGTGCCCCCGCCCAGAGCCGCACCCTGGACGCGCGCCACGACCGGTTTGTCCAGCTCGTCGAGCGCCCGGAAGAGCGCCGCCAGCTCGGCCGAATCGCGGCGGTTCTCCTCCATCGTGAAGCCCGAGACTTTCCTCATCCAGTCGATGTCAGCGCCGGCGCAGAAGGTCTTGCCCGCGCCCGAAAGCTCGATGACGCGGGTGATCGCGTCGCTGGCCAGCTCGCGAACCGCGCGTTGCAGCGAAGCCACGAGCCCGCCGTCGAAGGCGTTCCGCCGGGCCGGACGGTTCAGGACGAGCCGCGTGATCCGGGGATCGGACGCGCGCTGAAGAAGGACGCCGGACTCGGTCAAGGCAACACCTGCACCGATCCGGGAAGGTCGAGGGGGATCGTGAGAATCTGGTCCTTGCCCACGCGTAAAGAGACCTGCGCAACGAGTCGGCCGGCGACGCGGCCGTCGCCCGCCACCGCGTCGCCGAGGGCGGACAGAAGCTCGGCGCTCGGGGCGCTGATGGGGAGCTCGATCGCGTTCTCCCGGCCGGCATGCAGCCTCAAGCCGTGGCGCTCGCCTTCCGCGAGCTTCCGGTCGCCTGCCCACACGGCATAGACGAGATTCTTCACGTCGAGCGGGAACGACAGCGGGTTGAAAAGAGTCGCCGTCGCCTGCCCCTCGACCTGGGTGAGGGAGATTCCCGTGAAGCGCGCTCCTGAAAAGCCCGCGAGGGAACCGCCCATCGGTGCCGCCGAGCGCACCTGCGGCGTGCCGATCCTCAGAATTCCGGCCGCGCACACGCGCACGGGCGCTCCTCCGGCACCCGAGAGCGAGCCGTTCAGAGTCACGTCGAGCGCGAGCGGATGGAGGCGCTCGAGAAGCGCCTGAGGAATCTTCGCGAGGTCGAGGTCCACGAGGAGCACGACGGCATTCCCGGCGGGTCCCTGCTGAGCCATCGCCGTCAACGAAGGTCCGAACGGAAGCGGGGTGTTCGCCACCGCGATCTCCCCCGTGAATTCCTGCCTGCCGCCGTCGGCCGCGTTCGGAAGAGTCGTGCGCAGGAACGCCGTGAGCTTTGTTCGCGTCAGGGACGTGACCTCGAGGGCGTCCACGCTGCCGCAGCTGAGCCGTTCTTCCGCGCGCGCGAAGAACGGCAGCAGCGCAGCGAGGAGCAACGGAAAAAGAGCGCGCCGCATGCCTACATCCGGAACACGCCGAAGCGTGTCTCCCGCCGCGGTGCGTTCGCGGCGGCCGCAAGACCGAGCGCGAGAACGCGGCGCGTCTCCACCGGGTCCAAAATGCCGTCGTCCCACAGGCGCCCCGTCGCGAAATAAGGGTTTCCCTCAGCCTCGTACTTGTCCAGCGTGGGCTTTCGAAACGCGGCCCGCTCCGAATCCGTCATCTTCGTCTGTCCCTCCCGCACGCGCTGATCGTCCTTGACGGTGGCGAGAACGTCCGCCGCCTGCTCGCCGCCCATGACGCTGATCCGGGCGTTCGGCCACGTCCAGAGGAAGCGCGGCTGGTAGGCGCGCCCGCACATCCCGTAGTTGCCCGCGCCGAACGAGCCTCCCACGAGAAGCGTGAACTTCGGGACGGAGGCGTTCGCGACCGCATGCACCATTTTGGCGCCGTCCTTCGCAATGCCGCCCTGCTCGTACGCCTTTCCCACCATGAAACCCGTGATGTTCTGGAGGAAGACGAGCGGCACCTCACGCTGGCACGCCATCTCGATGAAGTGCGTCGCCTTGAGCGCTGACTCGGAGAAGAGAACGCCGTTGTTCGCGAGCACAGCCACGGGGAACCCCGCGACGTGGCCGAATCCCGTGACGAGTGTCGCCCCATACCGCGGCTTGAACTCGTGGAAACGCGAGCCGTCGAGGAGGCGCGCGAGAAGCTCGCGCACGTCGTACGGCCTGCGGAGGTCTCGCGGGACGACGCCATAGAGCTCGTCCGCGGGATACCGGGGCTCCTCGGGGGCGATGCGCGAGGTCGTCGCCCCCCTTGCGCCTCCGAGATGGGCGACAATCTCGCGCACCTTCTCGAGCGCGTCGGCGTCGTCCTCGGCGAGATGGTCGGCGACGCCCGACAAGCGCGTATGCACGTCGCCCCCGCCCAGCTCTTCCGCGGAAACGTCCTCCCCCGTCGCGGCCTTCACGAGCGGCGGACCGGCGAGAAAAATCGTGCCTTGGTTCTTCACGATGACGGTCTCGTCCGACATCGCCGGCACGTACGCGCCGCCCGCGGTGCACGAGCCGAGCACGGCCGCGATCTGCGGGAGGCCGGCCGCGCTCATGCGCGCCTGGTTGTAGAAGATGCGCCCGAAGTGCTCGCGGTCGGGAAATACCTCGGCCTGCAGCGGCAGGAACGCGCCACCCGAGTCCACGAGGTAGACCGCCGGCAGAGCGTTCTCCATGGCGATCTCCTGCGCCCGAAGGTGCTTTTTTACGGTGACCGGGTAATACGTGCCGCCTTTGACCGTGGCGTCGTTCGCGACGATCACGACCTCGCGGCCCGAGATGCGGCCCACACCCGTCACGAGGCCCGCGCCGGGCGCGGCGTTTTCGTACAGACCCCAGCCCGCCAGAGGCGCGACCTCGAGAAAGGCCGTACCCGGATCGAGAAGGCGCTCGAGGCGCTCGCGCACGGGAAGCTTGCCGCGCGCGACGTGCCGGGCCCGTTCCTTCTCGCCGCCGCCCTCGCGGGCCTTCGCGAGCTCACCGACGAGTCGCGCGGCGAGCGCGCGGTGATGGACGGCGTTCTCCCGAAACTCGGACGAGGACGGAGAAAGTTGCGAGCCGAGGACTTCGCTCACGCCCGCTCGCCCGCGAGGCGGCGGATGGCGTCGACTGTGGCGCCCGTGGTCGTGCCCGGAAGGAAGATTTCGCGCACGCCCCGGGCCTTGAGCGGCGCGATGTCCTTCTCGGGAATGATGCCGCCCACGACGACCGTGATGCTCTCGCCGCCGCCTTCCTTCAGGGCGTCTATCACCTCGGGCACGAGAACGTTGTGGGCACCCGACAGGATGGAGAGGCCCACGACGTCGACGTCTTCCTGGACGGCCGCCGCGGCGATCTGCCGGGGCGTCTGCCGGAGGCCGGAGTAGATGACCTCCATGCCGGCGTCGCGGAGAGCACGCGCGATGACCTTCGCGCCGCGGTCATGCCCGTCGAGGCCGGGCTTGGCGACGAGAACGCGAATAGGCCGGTCGCTCATGCGCGCGATTCTACAGGGAGGCGCGGTGTAAACTGCTTGTTCAATAAATCATGGTGCGTCTGGGCAACCTCCTCATCGAAAAGACGCTCATCACCGACGAGCAGCGGCACCGCGCCGTCCTGAGGCAGGCCCGCCAGAAGGGGCGGTTTGGAACGGCGCTGCTCGAGGAAGGAACCTCCGAGGACGTCATTCTCCACGGCCTCTCGGTCCAGCACCGGGTGCCCCCTGCCCCGCCGGAGGCTCTCGAGCAGATTCGCGCGGACGTCTTGCGTCTCGTGCCCGGCCGCGTCGCGCAGCGCCTGCACGCCGTGCCGTTTCGCAAGGACGGGTTCAGCCTCACGGTCGCGATGCGCGATCCCGGCAACCTGCCGGCGCTCGACGAGCTCGCGGCGCTCACGGGTCTCCACATCGTTCCTCATGTGGCCCTCGAGGTGCGGATGTACGCGCTTCTCTACCGCTACTACGCGGCCGACGTGGAGCCGCGTTACCTCTCGGCGGCCGCGTTCCTGCGCGAGACGCAGCCCCCGAGGGACGCGGACAACGCCGAGGCCACGCAGCCGTTGCGAAGGCCGCGCCCGAAAAGTCGGCCGGACCTGCGCGTCGTTCCGCCGCCTCCGCCCGAGCTCGCTTTGGCTTACCCGAAACGCGCGCGGGGTCTCGATCAGGACGACCCGTGGCACTCCGCGACGGACGTCATCCCCGCCGCGTCGCTCGCGGTGACCGCGCGGCGCATGGAAAACGAGATCTTCGAGGATCCCCTCGAGTCGCTCGGCCCGGACCCAGACTCGATGGAGTTTCCGCTCCGGCTGGCAGATACACTCGCCGACGCGTCCGCCGAGCTCGGGAGCGTCGACCGGTTCGTCGCGCGGCTCGGCGCAGCGCAAAGCCGCGACGACATCGCCAACGCCGTGCTCGACGAGGCCATGCGCTACGTCCGCCGCGCGGCTCTCTTCGTCGCCTATTCCGACCACGTGCGCGGTTGGGCGGCGCGGCCCGCCGCGCCCGCGCTTTTGTCCTTTCACCTGCCCGACACGCAGCCCTCTGTCTTTGCGACGCTGCGCAACACCGAGGGGTTCTACGTCGGCCCGCAACCGGATCTGCCCGGGACGGCTTCGACGCTCGCGGCGCTCGGGTCGGAAGGTCGGGGGCAAGTGGGGGTCGTGCCCGTGAATCTGAAGGGCAAGACCGTCCTCTATCTTTACGGCGAAGCCGAATCCAATGAGCGTCCCGTGTCCGTGCCGGTTCTCAAACGCCTCGCCGCGATGGCGGCGACGGCCCTCGAGATCGTCCTCCTCAAACGCCGGCTCGGACGCCTCTAGGCACCCCAACCGACTCGATTTGAACGAGATGCCAGAGGACGGGTAGACTCCCCATTACGTGATCAAGAACGACATCATCAACGCCGTCGCGGAGGCGGCGGGCGTGCCGCGCCAGAAGGCGACGCAGGCCGTCGAGACGATCATCGACGTGCTGCGCCAGGCGCTCTCGCGCGGCGAGCGCATCGAGCTGCGCGGCTTCGGTGTGTTCCTGGTCAAACCCAGAAAGCGCGGCATCGGCCGCAACCCGAAACGTCCCACCGAGGAAGTGCAGATTCCACCCGGCTTCACGATCCGCTTCAAGCCCGGCAAGGAGCTGCGCGACATGACCGGCCCGGCCGAGGAGCGGGCCGCGAAGGCCACGGCTTCCAGCCCACCCTCCTCCGGCACGTCCTCCTGACCTCATGAACGATGTCGGGGTGCCCGCGCCGGCCGCCGCGCCGCGGCGCAAGGAGCGGTGGTGGCTTCACGTCCTCCTCCTCGTCCTGACACTTGCGACGACAAGCTATGCAGGCGCAGGCTTCGCGATCAACTTTCGTCCCGCGCTTCTTCGAATGGGGGCGACGCCGGCCGACGTACTTGCCCATCTCGTCGAAGGGGCGTTTTCGTTCTCTCTCCCTCTTCTGGGGATTCTCGTGGCCCATGAGCTGGGGCATTACCTGGTGTGCCGAAAGTACGGCATCGACGCCTCGCCACCTTACTTCATCCCGTTCCCGTCTCTCGTCGGGACGATGGGCGCGTTCATCCGCATTCGCGAGCCGATTCGCGACAAGCGCCAGCTGTTCGACATGGCCGTCGCGGGGCCGATCGCGGGATTCGTCGTGGCCGTCCCCCTTCTCGCGTGGGGCGTCTCGCACTCGCGGGTCAATCCGTCCCCGGCGCTCGGCGACGGCACCGTGATCTTCCAGTACCCGCTGCTCGTCCAGCTCTTCCAGAAGCTCTTCGTCGGCGCCACGTACACGAGCATCGACGTCATCGAGCATCCTGTCTTCCTCGCCGCGTGGTTCGGCCTCTTCGTGACGGCGATGAATCTGCTGCCGCTCGGCCAGCTCGACGGCGGGCACACGATCTACGCCGTCTTCGGGCGCTTCCAGCGCGTCATCGCGCTGCCGCTCCTCGTCGTCCTCGCCCTTCTCGGGCTGAAATGGCCGGGCTGGTGGGTGTGGGTGCTCTTCACGCTCTTCACCGGCTTTCGCCATCCCCCGGTCCTAAACGAGGACGAGCCGCTCGACGACCGCCGGAAGCTCGTCGCCGCGGGCGTTCTCCTGATCTTCGTCCTCTGCTTCGCCCCGGTCCCGATCGAGATTCTCTAGCCGCGAGGTGCCGTGGCGCTCGTCAAGGAGTGGTCCGCTTCCGTCGAAGCCCGCCCAGCACCTCGTCCACCTCCGGCGCTCCGAGGAGCTTCGCGAAGGCGAGGAAAGCAACCGTGCCGAGCGCCGCCACGGCCCCGACCCAACCCATCCGGAGCGGGAGCGTCCAGATCATCCGGTACGGCACGAGCTTCGCCGCGACGGTCCACACGACCGCGCCCATCGCGAGGCTCGCAAGAACGAGCCGGAAGAGCGACGCGAGGATCGCGCGGCCGCCCATCCCACCGAGCCTCTGACGGAGGAGGACGAGGAGGATCAGGAAGTTGATCCAGAACCCGGCAGCTGTGGCGAGGGCGACACCCGCGTGCTGCATGGGGCCGGCCAGCGCGACGCAGAGGATCCAGAACGCGGCGAGGTCGAACGTGGCGACGAGGACGGGTGTTCGGGTGTCGTGGAGCGCGTAGAACGCCTGCGTGAGGATCTTCACGCCCGCCGCCGCGAAGAGCCCGAGCGCGAAGAAGCCGACCGCGAGCGCCGTCTTGTCCACGTCCGCCGTCCCGAAACGCCCGCGGCGGAAGACGACGTCGATCAGCGGCGTCGCGAGCAGGATGAGCCCCACCGTCGACGGAATGGTGATGAAGCCGATGAGCCGGAGCGCGAACGCGATCGTGCCGCGGTACGCCGTCCGGTCCGTCTCGAGCGCCTGATCCGACAGCGACGGCAGGATCGCCCGCGTGATCGAGACGACGAACCCGCCGAGGACGAAGTCCGTGACGCGCCACGCGCAGAAGTTGTACGTCACGAACGCGTCGCCGAGCGCCGCCAGCGTGCGGGTCGACACGAGAAACGAGAGCTGCCCCACGCCATAGCCGTAGAGGCGCGGCGCGATCTGGAGCGTCGTCCGCTTCACCTCCGCGTCGCGGAAAGGCGAGCCCGAAAACCGCAGGCCGAGGCGCCGCACGGCCGGCCCCTGGAGCGCCACCTGGAGGCCGCCTCCGATGAGCACGCCCACCGTAAGCGCCGCGACCGGCGACACGCCCGCGGGCGCGAGGGCCCACGCGGCCGCGACGATCGCGAGGTTCCATGCGATGGGGGTCGCCGCCGAGAGCTGGAAGAAGCCCTTGGAGTTCAGGAAGGCCTCGAGCAGGGCGGCCACGGAGACGAGCAGAACGTACGGGAACATCCAGCGCGTCAGGCGCACGGTCAGCTCGAACTTTCCGGGCGTCGCCTTGAAGCCGTTCGCGAAGAGCGCGACGAGAGGCCCCGCGAAGATGATCCCGAACACCACGATCCCCACGAGGACGCAGACGAGCAGGACGAGAACGCGGCCGGCGTAGACGCCCTCCTCGCCCGGCCGCTCCCGCTCGACCTTCTTGGCCATCGGGACGAACGCCCCCGGCAGGCCGCCCTCTCCTACGATCGCCCGGAACGTGTTCGGGATGCGAAGCGCCGTGTAAAAGGCGTCCGACAGGGCCGAGGCCCCGAGGAACCGCGCGATCGTCGCGTCGCGCAGGACCCCGGCCACCCGGGAGACGGCCGTCCACGCGGTGATGCCCCAAGTCGACCGGACCAGCTTCCGCGTTTCGCTCAAACCGGACCGATTGTAGGATCCAGGACGATCGGAGGACGGACATGGCTGGATCCGTGAACAAGGTGATCCTCATCGGCCACCTCGGGGCCGACCCGGAGATGCGCGCCACCACGGGCGGCGTGCCCATCGCGCGCCTGCGCATCGCCACGACGGAAACGTGGAACGACCGCGCCAGCGGGCAGAAGCAGGAGAAGACCGAATGGCACACGGTCATCGCGTTCGACAAGCTCGCGAGCATCTGCGAGCGGTACTTGTCGAAGGGGCGCCTCGTCTATATCGAGGGCGCGCTCCAGACGCGCACGTGGGACGACAAGGAGTCGGGCCAGAAGCGCTACGCCACCGAGATCAAGGCGCGCGACATGAAGATGCTCGGCGGGCGCCCCGATGGGGCCGCTGGCGCGGCCGGCGCTTCGACTCCGCCCGGACCTGATTCCTCGGCGGGCGGGGATGCCGACGACGACGTGCCGTTCTAGAAAAATCCGAAATCTCTGTCTTCTCTCCTAGGCCTCGGCTTACTGAGGAGCTCGCTGAAGGCCGAAGCTTCTTCTGACAGCTTTTGCCACACCGCCTCGTCGAACCGCGGACGCGGCGCGTCCGCGACGCGGCGGCGAAGCGCTGCGAAGCGGGTGGCGCGCGCCGGGTCCTCGCCCAGAGCGGCGACCCGCGATACGCACTCCTCCCACGCATCGCTCCGACCCGAGACGATGAGCGCGTCGCAGCCCGCGCGCGCGGCGCGCTCCGCGCGATCCGGCAATGCTCCGTCGAGGGCGCCCTTCACGAGGTCGTCGGCAAACGCCACGCCCTCGAAGCGCACCGGCCCGCGCAGCACGCCGAGGAGCTTCGGCGAGAGCGACGCCGGCGTGTCGTCGCCCGTGAAGCCCGGGTACGCCGCGTGCCCCACGACGACGCCGTCCGCGCCCCGGGCGAGCTTCGTGAAGGGGGCGACGTCGGTGACCATGAGGTCCACGTCGTGCGCGTCGACGACCGGCCGCGTGAGGCGCGTGTCCGCGCTCGCGCGCCCGAGCCCCGGGAAATGTTTCAGCGCGGTCGCGAGGCCCGCACGGGCAAGGCCGTGCAGGAACATCATGCCCGACAGAACGACGTCCTCGGCGTGAAAGCCGAAGCAACGCCCTTCGAGGACGACGGCGCCCGTGCCCGGCTGCGCGAGGTCGAGGACCGGCGCGAGATCCACGTCGAAGCCGAGCAGCCGCGTCGCACGTCCCATCAAGTACGCGTTCTCGTGCACGCGGTCCGTGCCGGCCGCCGCGCACGCGGCGGCCGAGCGGGACGGCGTCCCGAGGAGCGGGCCGATCGGATCCTCGCTGCCGCCTTCCTGGGAGACGAAGAGGAGAGGCGCGGGAGAAAAAAGCCCTCTCGACACCTCCAGCAGCGAAGCGCTCTGCGACGGTGTTTGAAGATTTTGCTTAGAAAGGAGAATGCCGAAGGGCCGAAGCGCGACGAGCAAGAGGCGCTCTGAATCCGAGAGCTGGGAGCCGCTCAGACCGAACACGAAACGCGAGGCCGTTGACTCAGCCACGCCCCTCTTCCCCTTCTAAGAAAATCTTCTCTTCATTCTCTTCCTCTTCTAAGCAAATCTTTCTTTTCTTCTCTTCTCTTTTTCCGAAGCAAAAGTTTCTTTCTCTTCTCTTCATTCCTCCCCCCGCAGCCGATGCTGGAGCGAGGCGAGGAGCTGGAGCGCCGCCAGCGGGGTGAGGTGGTCGACGTCGACGCGTCCGATCGCGTCGAGGACAAGCTCGCCCTGGCCTCGGAAGAGGTCGAGCTGCGCCTCCTTCTGGGGCGGCTCTCCCGCGTGCTCGGCAAGCCGGGGGCGCCCGCCGACGTCCATCTGCTGGCGCTCGAGATTGCCGAGAATCTCGCGCGCCCGCGCGAGTACCGCCTCGGGGATTCCCGCGAGGCGCGCCACCTGCACGCCATACGAGCGATCGGCCGTCCCATCCGCGACCTTCCGCAGGAAGACGACCTCGCCGTTCCACTCCTTGGCGGTCATCGTGCGGTTTTTCACGTCCGGCTTCACGAGCGCCATCTCCGTCAGCTCGTGATAGTGCGTCGCGAACAGGACGCGCCGAAGCCCCTGGTCGTGCAGGTGCTCGGCGATCGCCCACGCGAGCGAAAGCCCGTCGAACGTGGACGTGCCGCGTCCGATCTCGTCGAGGATGACGAGGCTGTGCACCGTCGCGTGCCTGAGGATGTGCGCCGTTTCGGCCATCTCCACCAGGAAGGTCGACTCGCCGCGCACGAGCGAGTCCGAGGCGCCGACGCGCGTGAAGATTCGGTCCGTGAGGCCGATCGTGGCCGACGCCGCGGGGACGAAGGAGCCGGCGTGCGCGAGGAGCACGAGGAGCGCGTTCTGCCTCAGGTACGTCGACTTGCCGCCCATGTTCGGGCCGGTCAGGACCACGAGATGCTCGCCTTCCCCTCCGAGCGCCGCGTCGTTTGGTACGAAGGCCTCGCGCGGGCGCAGGGCCTCGACCACGGGATGGCGGCCGCCTTCGACGAAGAGGACGGGCTCCTCCACGATGCGCGGCCGCACCCAGCCCCCGGCCCGCGCCGTGCGCGCGAGCGACACGAGCGCGTCGAGGAGACCGAGGCGAGCGGACGCCGCGAGAATGCGCGACGACGACGCCACGACCTCCGCCACGAGCGCGAGGAAGAGCTCCTGTTCGCGGGCGGCGAGGCGCGCGTCCGCCGAGCGGAGCTTCTCGTCCACTTCCACGAGCTCGGGCGTCGCGTAGCGCTCGACGTTCGCGAGCGTCTGCCGCTTGAGCGCGTCCTCCGGAATGCGCGCCCGCGCCGAGCCGGGCACCTCGAAGACATGGCCGAAGACCTGGTTGAACTTCACGCGCAGCGTCGGGATGCCGCGCGCGGCGCGCTCGGCGGCCTCGACGCGCGCGAGAATCGTGGCGGACTCGCGGCGCAGGGTGCGTCCCTCGTCTACGTCGGCATCCACCCCGTCGCGGAAAATCCCCCCGTCCTTCGCATTCGGCGGCGGCTCGGACACGACGCGCGCGGCGATCGACTCGCCGAGCGCGAACGGCACGCCTTCCACCGACGCTTCGCCGCCCGGCGCGAGAACGGCGGCGTGCGCCGGAGCGAGGCCGGCGGCGAGACGGCCGGCCCGCACGAGGCCGCCGGCGAGGGTGGCCACGTCGCGCGGCGAACCAGCACCGACCGCAAGGCGCGCGAGAAGGCGCGGCAGATCGGGGATCTCACGGAAGGAGGACGCGATGTTCTCGAGGCCCGCCGCGTCCTCCTGCAGCTCCTCGACGGCGTCGAGGCGCGCCTCGATGTCGGCGCGGCGGCCGAGCGGCCGCTCGAGGAGCCGGCGGAGGATGCGCGCGCCGAACGAGGTGCCTGTGCGGTCGAGAAGCGAGAAGAGAGTCCCCTTCGGGCCGCCGTCGCGCGCCGAGCGGAACAGTTCGAGGTGCCCGGCGGTCACCGCGTCGACGACGAGCCCGTCGTCGGGCGCCTCGGAACGCAGCGAGCGCACGTGATCGCAGTCGGCACGCTGCGTGGCGCGCGCGTAGGACAGGAGCGCCGCCGCCGCGTCGGCGGCCGGCCCCGGACCGGTCAGGCCGAACGGTTCGAGCGTCGCGGTGCGGAAGTGCCGCTTCAGAAAGTCCACGGCCCCGGCCCCGCGCGGCGCGTCGTCCCGGAGCAGGGAGAGCGCGGGCGCCTCGGCGCCCGTCGACGCGAGCGACGCGACGAGCGGCTCGGCGGCGGGCCGGTCGGACGGGAAGACGACGAGCTCCCGAGGCATGCGGCGCAGCAGCCACTCGACGAGAGCCGCCCTCTCGGGCAGCTTCACGACCGCGAAATCGCCCGTGGAGAGATCGAGAGTCGAAACGGCCGCGCCGTCGCCATGCCAGGTCACCGCCGCCATCTCGTTCGGCCGCCGCGCGTCGAGGCGCTCCGGATCCACGATCGTCCCGGGCGTGACGATTCGGACGATCTTCCGCGAGACGAGGGCGCGGCCCTTGGCCGGAGCTTCCGTCTGCTCGCTGATCGCGACCTTTCTCCCCGACGCGACGAGCCGCGCGAGATACGGCTCGAGCGCGTGCTGCGGGATACCGCACATCGGAGCCTCGACGTCGCTGTCCCTGTGGCGAGCGGTCAGGACGAGGCCGAGGAGAGGTGCCGCGTAAGCGGCGTCCTCGAAGAACATCTCGTAGAAGTCTCCGAGGCGGTAAAGAAGGAGGGCGTCTCCCGCCTCCCGCTTGAGAGCCCAGTACTGCTCGAGCATGGGCGTCGCGCGCATGTGGAGGCGGGGATGCTAGCATCGCCGGGAGGCGGCGGATGCTCATCCTTTCGCTCGACACGGCCTCGCCTTTCCCGTCTCTGGCGATCGGAGGCGGTGACGGCCCCGAAAGGATCCGGCCCCTTCCTCCGAACGCTGCCGAAAGCCTTCCGATCGCGCTCAGGGCTCTCCTCGCCGACGCCGGCCAGACGGTCCGCGATCTCGGCCGCGTCGCCGTATTGTCGGGCCCCGGCTCCTTCACGGGGCTCCGCGCGGGGCTCGCGTTCGCGCGCGGCCTCGCGAGGGGGCGCGGCATTCCGCTCGTCCTCGTCCCCACGTTCGCGGCAGCGCACGAGGCCGTGCCGGAACCCGCGGACGCCCTCTTCGTCCTCGACGCCGGCCGCGGCGACGTGCATGCGGCCCTGCGCACGAAAGGCACCCTTGCGGATGCCGATCTTCCGCGCCCCAGGCCGGACGTCGAAGCCGGCGCTAGGACCCGCGGGATTCCCGTCGTGGACCTCGGCCGGGAGGCCCTGCCACTCGCGGCCGCCGCCACGCGGATCGCCGCTCGGGACGAGACCGGCGCACGCGCCGTGGTCTACGGAAGGCCGAGTGCCGCCGAGGAAAAGAGGGCTCATCTGGAGGCCCTGGAGGCTCCGTGAGCGCCCTCCCAGAGCCCTTCACGCTGCGAGACGCGCGCCATGCCGACCTCGACGGGATCGCCAGCCTCGAGCGCCTCTCGTTTCCGGTACCCTGGAAGCCGGATTATTTCGAGGTGGAGATTGGGGCTCCCTGGCGCTTCAACCGCGTGGCCCTCTTTGGCGGCACTCTCACCGGCTACGTCTTCTGCGCGTTCGCGGGGGGTGAGGTTCACGTGAACAAGATCGCCGTCGGACCGGCCTTTCGCCGTCAGGGCGTCGCTTCAGCGCTCATGGACGAGGTCCTTGCCTTCTCGACCCGCGTGAATGCCGAGGAGATCTACCTCGAGGTGCGGATCTCGAATCAGCCGGCGAAGGCGTTTTACGCGGGGCTCGGCTTCGCCGAAGCCGGGCGCAGAGGGCGGTACTACCTCGACGGCGAGGACGCTCTTGTGATGGTCCGAAAGCTGGCGGGGCCGCGTCGTCTTGACGGGCCCCCGGCGATGAAGGGAGACTCCGGTCGCTGACCAATTTCACCAGGAGGAGGTGGCGATGCAGACCTTGACGGAGGAGTTCAAGCACGAGCTCGAGAGCCAGAATGAGGAGTTCCGTTCTCTTCTGCGGGATCATCACGATCACGAGAAGCGGCTCGCCGAGCTCGCCTCCAAGACATTTCTTTCCACGGACGAGGAGATCGAGGAGAAGCGCCTGAAGAAACACAAGTTGCACCTGAAGGACCGGATGGAAGAGATCGTGCGCGAACACCGCGCTCGCGTCTCGGCCCACTAGGCCCGCCCTTGGCCGAGGCCCCTCCTTCGCCGCGACGCGGCGTGCGCCGGGGGGTGTATGTGCTGCCCGCTGTCTTCACGGCGGGAAACATCCTCTGCGGGTATCTCTCGCTCGATGCTTCCGCGCAGGGTGCCTTCGAATACGCCGCGAAGCTCATCTTCCTCGCGGCCATCCTGGATGGGTTGGACGGGCGCATCGCCCGCTGGACGAGCACCACGTCGGCGTTCGGCGAACAGCTCGACTCCCTCGCGGACATCGTAAGCTTCGGCGTCGCGCCCGCCTTCCTCGTCTACCGCTGGGGGCTCACGGACTTCGGCCGCGCGGGGCTCGTCGTCTCCTTCCTGTTCGTCGTGTGCGGGGCGTCGCGCCTCGCGCGCTTTAACGTGCAGGTCCATGTCGTGGACAAGCGCTGGTTCGTCGGCCTCCCGATCCCTTCGGCGGCCGGCGCGCTCTGCGGGCTGATCTGGGCCGTCCCGGCCTCCGCCCTCACGGACACGCTCCGCGCCGTCTTCCTCGGCGTCACGGCCGTCCTCGCATTCCTCATGGTCTCGACGTTCCGGTACCGGTCGTTCAAGGACGTCGACGCGAAATCGCGTCGCGGACGGCTCTATTTCCTGCTCTTTGCCGCAATCCTCGGGCTGATCTGGTGGCTCCGCCAGTACGCTCTCGCGGGCCTGCTCGTGACGTACGCCGCCTCGGCGCCCCTCGCGCGGCTCGCCGGACTCTTCCGCGGGCGCCCGAAAGGCGCGGCCGTGTGACGCAGGCGGCGCCCGGATCCGGCCTCGTCGTCGCGCTCGTCGAGCCGACGACGCTGCTCGGGCGCGACGTGCGCGCCGTCCTGACCGAGCGGAAGTTCCCCGCGTCCCGCATCCATCTCTTCCATCAGACCGCGGGCCAGACAGGAGTTCTCGGCACGGACGACGACGAGGTCGCCTTCATCGCGCCGCTCACGAATGACGCTTTCGAAACGAGCCGCATCGCCTTCCTCTGCGGAAGTGCGGCCGAGACGGCGCGCTTCCTCGCGACCCGCACGGATGACGCCCTCGCGATCGACCTCTCGGGCGTCCGAAACGGCCAGCCTCTCGTCGTGCCCGCCGAGGAGGGCGACCCGCGACGGCTCCCCGAAGGCGCGCTGTTCCTGACGCCGCATCCCGTGGCGTTCGTCCTTGCCGAGGCCGTGCGGACCGTGGACGCCGTCGTCCCCGTCGCGGGCGTCACGGCAGCCGTGGACCGCCCGGTGAGCGAGCTGGGCAAAGCCGCGCTCGACGAGCTCTTCCAGCAGGCCCTCGCGCTCGCCACGTTCCGGCCCGTCCCGAAGGAGATCCTCGGCACGCAAGGAGCGTTCAACGCTTACACGTCGGCCGACGCCCAGGCCTTCGAGACGCGCGTCGCCGAGGACACGGCCGCTCTTCTCGGACGGGAGCTTCCCCTCGCGATCCTCTCGATCCGCGCCGGCGTCTTTCACGGGCACCTCCTGCGCGTCGAGCTGCGCCTCTCAGGAGAAGCTCCGGTCGCGGCGGAGCTTCTCTCCCGCTTCGGCGCGCAAAAGCAGGCGTTCGACATCGTCGATCCCGAGGATCTCTCGGGCCCCGTGGAATCGGCCGGGCGCGACGAGACGCTGCTCCTCAGGTGCGAGACGTCGGGCCGGCGCGTCACACTCGTGCTCGCGGCCGACCACCTGAGGCGCGCCGGTGCGATCCTCGCCGTCCGCCTTGCCGAGCAGGCCGCGCGAGAGCGAGGCTGGTGCGGGCCGCGGGCGATGCCGGCTGACGTCTAAGATCAGCGGCCGCGCCCGCGAGGCCGCGCTTTAGCGGGCTTCGCGGCCGGGGTCGGCACCGTCACCGTCGCCTCAATTTCCGGCCCACTCGTCACCTTCCCGTCCGGCAACATGAGGTGCCAGCTCAGAAAGACGCGCGGCTCTGATCCGGCGACCCGAATCGGACCCGATTGATTCACCTCGCCCGGCGCGAAAATGTTCTCGAAGAGCCGGCACACGACCGCCCCGCCCGAGCCCGTGGGCTTGTAGCCATGGGCCGCAGACGTGAGCTGCTCGTAGCGATCGAAGTCGCCCGGCTTGACCGCCTCGACCGTGCCGCCCTCGGCCCGGATCTGGACCCAGCTGTTGTAATGCGAGAGGTCGGTCGGCGTCGGACCCGCATTCGTGGCGCGGATCGTGAACTCGACGTAGCCGCGTCCCGACTCCACCGGGAGCGCTTCGACCGCCAGCCGCGGCTCGAGTGGCTTGCCCGTCAGGAGAGCCCGCACCGCCGCATAGCCCACGAGGTAACCGTCCTTGGGCACGCCGCCCAGAAGAAAGACCCGCCCGCGGAGGTTCGGGATGGCCCATCGGCCGGCGGTCGACAGAAAGCGCAGCCCCTCGGCCATCGTCGGAAACTGGAAGCGCGCGTGGCCTCCGTCCGCGGCGAGAGACGAGCCCTTCGTTCCCACGCGTGGATTGAAAGTGCAGACGGTTCCGGGCTCGGTGGAGAACACCTGACCGAAGTCGAAGTCGAGGGCACGGTCCTCGGACAGCTCGTCGATCATTCCGTCCGGCAGGATACGTCCGGCGAACGTCGTCCCGTCGCCCGTGCGGCCGTATCCACCGAAGACCACGAGCAGCCGAAACGGAAGCGGAAACTCGTGAGCGATCTCCTCGGGCAGCTCGCTCACGATCCGGCCGCCGAGCTCAGGCCGGCGCCCGAAAGCGAGGACGAGCGCCTCGCTGGCGACTCCCGCGAGCGGCTTCCAAACATCCGGCTTCGCGGACGGCGGCAGCGTGACGGAGACCGGCACGCCGAGAGCCTGGCGGACGGCGGCGAGCGCGGCGCCGAGATCTTTCGCCAGGTCCGGCGAGGGCCAGAGGTGGAAGTGGACGCCTTCAATACGACCCCAGCTCTTGGCGTCCGCGAGAATCCTGACGAGCGCCCGGGCCCACTCCGCGCCCGCCGCGGCCCCGCGGCCGGCAACGCTCGCCGCCGCGCCCTCCTCCCCGAGAACCGTGAGCACGAGAGGCCGCTTGATCGGCGTGGGAGGCGGCGGCAGAGGCGTGATGGCGCCGCCGCGGGACAAAGTCGCCGCAGGCACATAGAGGCGCACGATCCGCATCGACTCGAGCTCGGAATCGACGTCGTCCGGCACGAACGCCGGCGCTTCCACGAGAAAGAGAGCGTCTCCGCGCGGGGCCGAAGGCAGCGCGTCGGGCAAGGGCTCTCTCTCCGTCTTTCGACACGAGGCTGCGGCCAGAACGAAAAAGGCGAAGAGAACAGCGGAGACGCGCCGGCCGGCCATGCGGTTCACGGCGAGCGCGCCATACCGGCGAGGAGCCGGGAGAGTCACGCCGAGGATGATAGCGTGGGCAACGTGAATCCCACGACGAGCCCGCCGCCGGGGCGTGGGTGGGCGAAGACGCTTCCCGCGTGGCGTTCGGCCGCGCGCCGAACGGCGGCAAGGCCCATCCCGGAGCCGCGGGACTTCGTCGAGAACGTCGGCTCGAACAGATGGCCCGCGGCCTCTTCCGGCACTCCCGGCCCGTCGTCGGCGCACGCGAAGCGCACGCCAGGCGCGCCGTCGGCGAGCGTCGCGTTCTCGGCGGAAAGCCGCACGTGTCCGGGCGCGACGCCGATCGCTTCGACCGCGTTCACGACGAAATTCGTCAGGGCGTCGCGCACGAGGAACGGGTCCGCGGCGAACGCATGGAGGTCCGGCGCGGTTTCGACTTCGATCGCGAGCGTCTCGTGCACGCGGAAGTCGGCGGCGACCTCTTCGAGGAGCGCGGCCACCCGAGCCCGGTCGAGGATGCGCCGCTCCACAGCCGCGGGATTGCCGAACCGCCCGAGCCGTCCGATGCGGTCCGTGAGAATTCCGACCTGCCGCAAAATACCCGCCGCGACGTCGCCGAACGCACCCGGAGGAGGCGCCTCGTGCCTGGCCTCGAAGCGGCCCAGGCGCTCTGCCGCGAGCCGGATCGGCGTGAGGGGGTTCTTGATGTCGTGCGCGATCGAGCGAGTGGCGTCGACCCACGCCGCCAGCCGATCGGCCCGGAGGAAGTCCGTGAGGTCCTCGAGGAGCAGGATGACGCGGGGCGCGCGCTCCTCTCCCGGCAGCGTGACGATCGCCACGCGAAAGAAGCGCTCGCCTGAGGGACCCGGAATCGTCACGCGCAGCTCGTAGGGCGACGGGCGGACGGCCGCCTCCTCGAGGGCGGCCCGCAGCGGTGCCCACCCGGCGCCTGAGAGCCGCTCGGGGAGCGTGCCTCCGGGTAGCAGACGATCCGCCGCCGGATTCGCGAGAAGGACGGTTCCGTCGCCTCGGCGGAAGAGCAGGACGGCCGCCGTGAGGTTTCCGAGAAGGCCCACGGCGGAGGCCCGCTCCTCGGCCAGAGACTCCGTGCGCTCCTCGACACGCGCCGACATCTCGGTAAACGCGTCGACGAGGCGCGCGAGATCTGCGTTGACCGGCCGGACGAGCGGCGGCAGCGGCCGCCCCTCGCCGACGTTCGCCGTGGCCGCGATGAGCTCCTCGAGGGGCCCCCCCAGCGTGAGCGCAGCCCGTCCGCCGAGGCCCACGGCCGCGAGTGCGACCGCCACGGAAAGCAGGAGCAGCGCGTCGGCCGCAGACCGCACGGCCTCGTCCTCGGCGACGACGACCGCGAGCGCCTCGCGCCCGTCTGCCGACACGGCCTCGGCCGCCTCGACGACGCGCGGTGCTCCGGGCGCCACCGCGCCGCGCGACGAGAACGCCCACGGCCGCCCTTCCGCGAGCTCCTGCGCGATCGGGGAGGCGAGCCTTTCTCGCGCGACCTCCGCGGCGACGGGCAGCGCCCGCGACGCGTACACGAGCTTCCCGTCCCGATAGCGGAGGAGGTCCCATCCAATGACGGCGGCGGCGCGGTTCAACACCGCTTCCGGCGACAGGGCGCCTCCGCTTTCCTCGCCCTCGAGCAGCCGCATTCCCTCGGCGACGACATCGCGCGACCTCCGCGCCGTCTCCCGTGAGGCGTGTCGTTCGAGCGCCACTCTCACGAACACGACGCTCAGGGAGAGCGGAAGGGCGCCGAAGACCAGGACGAGCGCGACGAGCCGGGCCCGAAACGTCGCGAAAAAGCGCCGCGAAAAGCGGAGCGAGACAGACCGACCCTCTGTGCCCGCGAACAGCAACGGCACGAGGACGATGAGCGCGGCCTCCCCCGCCGCCACGGCGGCTCCCCCCACGGCGAGGGACGAATCGGCCGGCGCCACGAATCCTTCAAAACCCGAGGCCACGGCCGAGACGTGCACGCGGCGGAGTCCGTCCGGAGTCGGGACCGTATCGACGGCCTCCCCGGTCCGGCGGGCTTCATCGAGGACGCGGGACGGCATCTCGACGCCCTCGCCCCGCGACCCCGTCGGCCGGCCGGCGGCATCCCACTCCAGCCTCTCGATGGCGACCCGGTCCGGCACGTCGCGCGACGCCACGGCCGACAGCACCGGGTCGCGGTCGGACTCGCGCGGCCAGGGCACGTGCAGAAACACCGCGGGAAACAGAGCGGGAATTGCCGCCGGCAGCACGAGATCCGGGGCCCTCCGCCCCGGGCGGATGACGCCGAACGACGAGACCGTCGCGCCCAGCGGGCTCCGGATCGCGAGCGTGTCACCGAGCTCGGGGAAGCTCTCGTCGGCGCCCCGCGCCCAAAGCGCGCGGGCGAAATCGTCGGGGTCCGTACGCTCCCCCGCGGGCAGCCAGGGCTCCAGGGCCGCCACCGACACGCGGCGCTCCCAACGTCGCAACGCCTCTGTCCGCACGCCGGCCGCGTCTCCGCGGGAAAGCGCCTCCGCACGCGCGATCGCCGCGTCCGCGTGCCTGAGGCGGCCGTCGGCGAGGCCCGTCGCGAAGAGAAGGGTCGCCGCCGCGAGGACGAAGACCGCAGTCGCGGCGCGGGAGAGGAAATCGGTGCCCGAAGACGGTCGCGCGCGCCCCGCGAGCGCGAGCGCGAGGGCGACGGATGCGACCGTGAGAAACGGGGCGTGAAGCGGCGAGCCGGCCGAGGCGAAGGCCGCCGCGAGAGCGCCAAGCCCCACCGCGGCCGCGGCCCGCGCGCCGCGCCTCATCACCGCACCGGGCCGCAGGAGATGAGACGCCGCGGAGAGCCCGGCCGCGGCAAGCGCAAGAAGGCCCGTCTGCGCCAGGAAGTCCGGGACGCCGGGGGGCATGAGGCTCATGGTGTCGAAGAGCCCCGGCGCGACGAGGGCGGCGGCACGCCCGAGGAGGCCCGGCGCAATCGCCAGGGGGAATGCGAAGAGGACGCCGAGGGCGCCCGGCACCGCGTCGCGGTTCCGCGCGCCGCGGGCGAGCGCCCGCGCGAAGACCAGCGCGGCGAGGCCCGTGAGAAACACGTCCGCCGGCGTCGCGAGGAGCCCAAGGAGCGGCGCCGGATCCCATCCGATGGCGAACATGCCGGAGGCGCCGCGCGGCGCTCCGAGCAGGAAAGCGAAGCGGGCGGCGACGAGACCGGTCGCGGGTCGCCCGGCAGCGAATCCGAGGACGGCGGCGAGAAGGGCGAGAACGAGCGCGGGCCCGCGGGCGCGGGCGCGTGCCGCGTCCTCCTCGGCCACCTCGGGCTCCGACCCCTCCAAGGAGAGCGCGAGCAGCCGGTCGCGCCGCCCGGGCGCCGTCAGGCGCAATCTCAGACGCGTCGGGCCGTCCAAGAGCTCGAGAAACTCGATGAGGTCGGGCCGCAGGATTCCGGTCGGATAGCGGCGCGTGACCACGAGCGTGCCGCGCTCTCCGCGCACGCCCCGGGGCGCCACCCAGCCGAGGAACACGCGCGTGACGTGGAACGAGGTGACGAATCCCGATGTCGCCGTACCCCGCTCGGCCTCCAGCCCAGCGGCCTCGCCCGCCCACGCGACGGGCCGGCTCGTGCGGTCGAAGAAGACCGCGCCCCATCCCGCACCCTTCGGAAGCGACGTTCCCAGGATCGAGAAGAGCCGAGCGGGGCGCACCTCCGCGCCGCCCCCGTCCGCGATCGCGGCGAATTCCGGCCCGGCGTGGATTTGTTCGGCGGTCCGTCGAAGCGTCTCGGCGTCACGCTCGAGAGCCTCCTCCGCCGCACCGAGGAAAAGCCGGGCCCGAGCGTCGCGCGCCGCAGCGTCGGGCGGCGCGAGGCGCGCGGCGACTGCCAGAGCGAGCGCGACGAACGCCGCGGCAAACAGGCCGAAAACGGTGAAACGGCGTCGGCGCGGCGTCAACGGAGTCAGCGCGCCATCGGGATCCGTATCCCGTGACGCGCGGCGCAGGCAAGCGCCTCCTCGTAGCCGGCGTCCGCGTGGCGGACGATCCCCATTCCCGGGTCCGTGGTGAGAACGCGCGCGAGGCGCGCCGCGGCCTTTTCGGTCCCGTCCGCGACGACGACCATCCCGGCGTGAATGGAGTAACCGATCCCCACGCCGCCACCGTGGTGGAGCGAGACCCACGTCGCACCGGCGGCCGTGTTGAGGAGTGCGTTCAGGAGCGGCCAGTCGGCAATCGCATCGCTGCCGTCCTTCATGGCCTCCGTCTCGCGGTTCGGGGAGGCGACGGAGCCGCAGTCGAGATGGTCACGCCCGATGACGATCGGGGCCTTCACGCGGCCCGTGCGCACCAGCTCGTTGAACGCAAGGCCCGCCTGCTCGCGTTCCCCGTAACCGAGCCAGCAGATCCGCGCCGGCAGGCCCTGAAACGCGACGCGCTCGCCCACGAGCGTGATCCAGCGCTTCAGCGCGGCATTCTCCGGGAACAGGCGGAGGATCTCCCGGTCCGTCTCCGCGATGTCGGCCGGGTCTCCCGAGAGCGCGGCCCAGCGGAACGGCCCCTTGCCCTCGCAGAAGAGAGGGCGGATGTAGAGCGGGACAAAACCGATGATGTCGAAGGCGTTGACGACACCGGCTTTCACCGCCCCCGCCCGCAGATTGTTGCCGTAGTCGAACGTCACGGCGCCGCGTGCCCTGAGAGCGAGCATCGCCTTCACGTGAGCGCCCATCGAGGCGATCGCCCGGCTGCGGTAGACCTCGGGGTCGGCCACGCGCAGACGGAGCGCCTCCTCGTACGGGAGGCCGTGCGGAACGTAACCGTTCAGCTCATCGTGCGCGGACGTCTGGTCGGTGAGGACGTCGGGCACGAGGCCGCGCGCGAGGAGCCGCTCGAGAAGGTCCACCGCGTTCGCGCGGACGCCGAAGGAACGGGCTTCACCGCGGTCTCGCGCCGCGAGCGCCCGGTCGATCCCGATGTCGAGGTCATCGACGCGCTCGTCGACGTAACGCGTGGCAAGGCGCTTGTCGATGCGCGTTCCGTCCACATCCGCCACGAGCGCGGTCCCGCCGCACATCGTCGCGGCCAGCGGCTGCGCGCCGCCCATGCCGCCGAGGCCGGCCGTCACGACGAGGCGCCCGGCAAGCGAGCCGTCCTTCGACGAGAGGTCGCGGCGCGCGGCCTCGGCGAAGGTCTCGTACGTGCCCTGCAGGATCCCCTGCGTGCCGATGTAGATCCACGAGCCTGCCGTCATCTGGCCGTACATCGTCAGGCCGAGAGCCTCGAGCCGCCGGAACTCGTCCCACGTGGCCCAATGCGGCACGAGGTTGGAGTTCGCGATGAGGACGCGCGGCGCGTCCTCGTGCGTACGGAAGACCCCGACCGGCTTTCCCGACTGGACGAGGAGCGTCTCGTCGTCGCCGAGACGGCGCAGCTCGTCGAGGATCCCGGCGAGACACTCGGGGTTCCGGGCGGCCTTCCCCGATCCGCCGTAGACGACGAGGTCCTCGCGGCGCTCGGCGACCTCGGGGTCGAGGTTGTTCAGGAGCATCCGGTACGGAGCCTCCGTGAGCCACGAACGGCACGTGAGGGACGTTCCCTTCGGGAGCGCCGGCGGCGAGAAGATGGCGGGGTCCGAGGGGCCGCGCATGGCTTCCATGTTAGACGGGGGACGGATAACGCGATGCGTCAGATTTCCCTTGACAGGTATTACGCGACGCGTTATCTTTCTCGGCATGAGCGATTCCCGCCGCATCGTCCGCTACCGAAACCGCAAGCTCTACGAGGCGCGCGAGCGCCGTTTCGTGACCTTGGGCGACCTCGCGAAGGCCGTTTCCGAGGGTGAGCGGGTGGAAGTCATCGCCGCCGACACCGGCGAGGACATCACGGCCCGGATCCTCTCGCGGGCCATCGGTTCCGGGCGGGCGCCCGTCGCGGCCTCGGCCGACACGCTGGCCCGCCTGCTCCGCGCGGGCAGGGAGGCGGCCGAAACCGTCGCGGGAGCCGTCGAGCTCGTCGGCGGCGCCCGCGTGGCGGAGTCGCTCCGCCGGGCCTCGCGCCCCGAGAGCCTCGGCCGGACACTGGCCCCGCTCACGCGCCGGCTCGAAGACGCCCGTCAGGACGTCGAGAAGATCGTCGGCGGGCTCGTCGAGAAGGGCCGGCTCACGTGGGAGGAGGGAACGCGCCTGCGCGAGGACGTCGGCCTCGTCTTCCAGGAGAGCCTTTCCGACTTCGTCAGCAGCGTCCGCGAGATCGCGAGCCGGCTGTCTCCGAGCACGCAGCCCGGGCTCGCGAAAGAGATCGGCGACCTCAAGACGCGCCTCGACCAGCTCGAGTCCCTCGCAAAAAACGCCTTTCCCGCGGAGTTTCCGAAAGGGGCTCTCCCGCACCGCGGCGCGGTACAAACCGGCACCCATCCCAGGAAAAAGACCCAGAACAAGAAAAGGAGAACCACATGAAAACCACTGCGCGCAAGACCTCTCCGAAGCACCCCGTCCACGTTCCGACGCCCGTCGAAAAGGTCCTGAAGACGGCGGGCCACCGCTTCGACGCTCTCAGCCTCAAGGCGAAGAGCGTCGCGGCCCAGACCGAAAGGAAGGTCAAGGTCGCGGCGCACGACCTCAAGAAGACCGGCCAGTCGCTCGCGAAGGACCCGCGCGCCTTCGTCGAGGAGGTCATGGAGTCGGGCCGGGATCTCGGCCACATGCTCCGCACGAACGCGGGGAAGGTCCGGGGCGACGTCCAGGTGCGCGTTCAGAAGGCGGGCGCCGAGGCGGCTCGCCGCGCCGAGGGCGTCGCGAAGAACGTGACCGAGACCGTCGGCACGGCCGTGGAGAAAGGCCTCCACAGCCTGAACGTCCCCACGCGCAAGGAGCTCCGCTCGCTCTCGGCCAAGGTCGACGGCCTCGGCAAGAAGATCGACGCGCTCAAGGCCCGCAAGCCGGCGCGGCGCGCCCGCTGAGCCAGAGCGAGAATCGGCTAGACTGCGAGGCGCCGCCCGAAAAGCGGCGCCTCTTTCATTTCAAAAGCAAAATGGCCGGCCAACGTCGACAACCCGGGCCCGAGACACCCGGGACAGATTCCTCCGAGCTCGCGTTCCTGCCGTTTCCATCCCCCAACCCCAAGCGTCTCGCGGTCGTGTGCGCGGGCGGGGGGGTGACCGGTGCGTTCTACGAGATCGGCGCGCTCGCGGCCCTGGAGGACCGGCTCGAGAACGTCTCGATCACCGATTTCGACGTCTTCGTCGGCGTCTCGGCGGGCGCCTACATCTCGGCGCTGCTCGCGAATGGCGTGACGCCGGGCGTGCTCTTCCGCAACGTGACGCGCTCGGCCGGCACGCGCACCCCCCTCGACGACCTCGCGCTCTTCCGCTTGAACCTCGGCGAGATCGTGACCCGCCTCACCACGGTTCCCTTCACGGTACTCGACGCCGCCTGGGATTTCTACAAGAACCGGAAGGAGACGACGCTCACGGACCTCGTGCAATCGCTCGGGCAGCTCCTGCCGTCAGGGGTGTTCCACAACGAGGGGCTCGAGGAGTGGATGCGGAATTGGCTGACGCAGCCGGGGCGCACGAACGACTTTCGCCGCCTGGGCAAGACGCTCCGCCTCGTCGCCGTGGACCTCGACTCAGGCGAGACGACGGCGTTCGGTTCTACGGGGTTCGACGCCGTGCCGATCTCCAAAGCGGTCGCGGCCTCGTGCGCGATTCCGGGGCTGTACCGCCCCGTGCGCATCGGCGGCGTGGACTACATCGACGGCGGCGTCCGCAAGACGGCGCACATCTCGCTCGCACTCCGTGAGCGCTGCGGCCTCACGATCTGCGTGAATCCGCTCGTCCCCGTGCGCATCCCGCATCCCAAGGGCGCCGTGACGTGGCTGGGCGCCGACGAAGCGGGCCCGCTGCGCAGCCACGGCCTCCCCACAATCCTCGATCAGGTCTTCCGAGTGACGCTCCACTCGCGCCTGCGGTACGGCCTCTCGCGCTACCGGCGCGAGGACCCCGACGCCGACATCGTCGTCTTCGAGCCGAGGCCCGAGGACCTGCCGCGTTTCATGCGCAACATCATGCGCACGTCGGGTCGCGTCCGCATCGCCGAGTACGCCTACCGTTCGACGATGGCGCTCCTCGACTCCGACTTCAGGCACTTCCAGCGCGTCTTCGCAAAGCACGGCCTCACGCTCCGACCCGCGTGCGCGCGGGATCTCTCGCGCGCGAAGCTCCACGCGGACCGCTCGAGCGACCGGATCACGACCCGTCTCTCGACCTCCCTCGCGGCCCTGGAGGCCGACCTCGAGCGCCGGTCGCTCCGCGCGGGAACGCGTACGAGATCTTGAGAAAGGAGTCCCGCCCGGATTTCAGGAGCTGCGCCTGCTCCCTGGAGGACGCGTTCGTCGCCGCATCCGGCCGAAGAAGTTAGGGCTCAATCCCCCGTGAACAGGTTGCCGCGGCGCGCGAGGCGCGAATCGATCATCGTCTGGAGCGTCGAGCGCACGTGATCCGCGAGCTCGTTCACGATCATGGGGCGGTCGGCGACGTCGGGCCCATGGTCGAACGCGATCGGCTTGCCGATGTCGATCCACCACTTCGTCGGCAGCGGCAGGACGCCGAGCGGGCCGAGAAGCGGGAACGTGGGAGTGAGCGGGAAGTACGGCAGTCCGAGCGGCCTGCCGATGAAATCCATGTGCGCGAGGTTCGGGTGGATCTCCTCTGCGCCCACGACGGCCACCGGGATGATCGGGGCGCCTGTGAGCAGCGCGAGGCGCACGAAGCCGCCACGCCCGAAGCGCGCGAGGCGGTAGCGGTCGCGAAAGAGCTTGCCGACGCCCTTGACACCCTCGGGGAAAACCCCGACGAGCTCGTCGCGCCGAAGCAGCCGCGCGCCGTTCTCGGGGCAGGCGCGTACCTCGCCCATGTGGCGTAGCCACGGCTGCAGGAACGGCAGCGTCGTGAACATGTCAAGGACGAGCATGCGCGCCGTGCGGTGCGCGGGGTGCTCGCGCGCGATGCCGCGCTTGACCATCGCGCCGTCCCACGGCAGGACTCCGGAATGATTCGCGACGAGGAGCGCGCGGCCCACATTCGGCACGTTCTCGACTCCGTTCAGCGTCACGCGCCACCACACGGTGTAAAGGAAGTCGAAGAGCTCGGCCCACGGGCGCGCCGCGACCTCGTCATAGCCGAAGTCGTCGAGAAGGAACGTGCGCGACCGGTTGCGGAAGAGGTTCCAGGCGTCCACGAGCGCGCGCGGCGATCTAAATTCCGGATGCGCGTCGAGGAACCGGGCGGCCTCGCCGAGGAGAACGTGCCGGAGGTCGTCCGGATTCTTCCGGAGGAGCGACGGCGTCAGGCCCGCGTCGTACGCGGGCTCGGAGGGGGCCGGGGCGGCGTGCGGGGAAGAATGGCGGCGGGCGCTCAAGAGGCGATCCCCTGCGCGCGAACCCGCGGCCGAGGACGGACGCGCTGCTCGTAGGCATAGCGTGCCGCGCGGGCCGCGTCCGCGACGGCGTCGAAGTCCACGAGGCGTCCCGACCCGAACCGGGCGCGCGCCGTCTCGAGAACGACCTCGAGCGTCGTGTGCTTCGCCGAGAAGCCCAGTACCCGCCGGGCTTTCTCGTCGTCCACGACGCAGGAATAGCGGAGATAGTCCACGTGAACGCCCGGCATCAGGCCCACGCCCGCGAGCCACGTGCCCTCGTACAGCGCGTAGCCGAGCGGATGCGGCACGGGGATCCCGAGGGAACCGAAGAGCAGGCGCACCGTGGAGAGAGGCACGACGCCCTCGGGCGCGATGTTGAAGACGCCCTGCGCTTCGGGCCGGTCCAGCGCCCGGACGAGCGCGTCGACGGCGTCATCCGGATGCAGCGCCTGCAGGAGCGGGTCGTACCCCATGAGCTGCCACGAGAACGGGGCCGCAAAGAGCCGGGCCCGGTAATCGCGGACCTCGGGCGACAGCAGCGGGACGAACCTCAGGATCTGCACGCGCGACTCCGGATGGCGGCGCACGTGAGTTCGCGCGTGACTCTCGGCCTCGACGAAGTCACGCACGAACCGGTCTTCCGGATCGGGCAGAAGGGGATGCTCTTCCGTGAGGAAGTTCGGGTTGTCGCCGCGCGCGCCGTACACGAGCGAGGTCGAGCCGAGGATGATGCGCGGCACCCTCGCCTCGCCGGAGGCCGCGAAAACATGCAGCGCGCCGATGGCGTTCAGCTCGTGTGCGTACGTGACCTCGCGCGAAGGGCTGCGGAGCTGCGCGAGATGGACGATGACGTCGGGCTTCTCTTCCTTCAGGAGCTTGAAGAGCGTGCCGTCGGCGAACGGCAGGTTCAGATCGAGGAAGCGGTGCTTCACCTCCGGCAGGTCCGCCGGAGGCACGAGGTCGAACACGACGACCTCGCGATCGCCGCGGGCAAGGAGCGCGCGAACGAGCCGTTCTCCGAAGAAGCCGCTGCCGCCCGTGACGACGACCTTCAACTGCTTCGTCGCGGCGTTCACGACCTTCGGAAAGCGCACGACGCGCCCGCCGGATCCATTCCGGCGCGGGGCCTTCGCGTCGCGCTTCCCCGCCATCGTGCCCCTAGCCCTTCCGTCCGGAAGCCTTGCGGGCGCGCGCGGGTTTCGCGGTCGCGTTCGCCTTCATGGCCCGGAGCTCGGCTTCCATCTCGGCGAGACGCTTCTCCAGTCTCAAGACGTCCTTGCGCGCCGCGACGTTCATCACCTTGAGGCCCTCGGCCACGCGCTTGTCGACCTCTTCCTTCGCGGCGATGCCCTTCTTCAACACCTCGATGAAGCCCGGGTTCGCCATCAGGTTGTTGGAGATCTCCGTGAGGAAACCCTCGCCGCGGGCCTTGAGCTGGTCGAACAGGGATTCGGACATGCCATTGCCTTTCGCGGAGGCCCGGTCGGGCAGCGCCTCCTGCTAGAGTGCCGGATTATGCGGCCATTTCGCGGGAAGGACGAGTTCCAGAGGATCTTCGACCGCCTCTTCACCGCGCTCGCGACGGATCCCGAAATCGGACCGAAGCTGGCGGCGACGAAGACCCCGCAACGATTCGTCTTCGAAGGCTCCGGCCTCGTCCTGAACGTGACGCACGCGAACGCGAAGACCGCGAAAAAGGGCCGGCACCTCATGTGGGTCTGGGGCGATCGGAAGCGCACCTGGGAGCCCGTCGTCAGCATGACGATGGCCCCGGACGTCGCGAACCGGTACTTTCAAGGCAAAGAGAACATCCCGCTCGCGATCGCGCGCAAGATCATCGTCCTCGACACAGGTGATCTCGCGCGGGTGCTCGACCTCCTCCCCATCGTCGCGCCGTTCCACCGGAAATGGGTGGCGATCCTGAAGGCCGAAGGATTCGCGCACCTCCTCGCGTAGGCTGCCGTGCGCCCGACGCCCCTTCTCGAAAGCCTCGTCTCCCGCCGTCTCCTCGTCGTGTCGGGCAAGGGCGGCGTCGGGAAAACCACGGTCGCCGCCGCCCTCGCGAAGCTCGCGGCGGAGGCGGGCAGGACGACCCTCCTCGTCTCGACGGACGGCCGGGGCGACGCCACCACCCTGTTTGGAAAGCGGGATGCGGGCTACCAAGAGGCCGAGCTGGCCCCGCACCTCCATGGCCTCACCGCAGACTTCGACACGCTCCTTGCCGACTTCGTGGGGGCCCTCGCTCCGGTGCGCGCGCTCGGAAACCGACTCCTCGCCGTCCCGGCGTTCCGCTTCTTCACGCGCGCCACGCCCGGCCTTCCCGACCTCCTCCTCCTCGGAAAGATCCGGGAGATCCTCAGGCGAAAGGAAGCGACCGCGCGCGCGCCGAAAGTCGATCTCGTCGTCCTCGACGCCCCAGCGACCGGTCACGCGCTTTCCCTCGTCGCGCTCCCCCGCACCCTTCTCGGAACGGTTCCCGCGGGACCCGTGCGAAAGCTCGCGGAGTGGCTCGACGCGCTTCTCGAGGAACCGAAGGACGCCGCACTGGTCGTCGTGTCCGAACCCGAGGACTTCGCGGCGAAAGAGACGGAGGAGCTGATCGCGGGGGCACGGCAAAAGGCCGGCCTGTCGACCGCGCTGGTCGTCGTGAACCGCATGGGACGAGGGGAAAGACAAGAGAGAGAAACGCTTCCGAAGACGGATGCAGGAATCCCGCTGACCCTGATTCCAGAGATCGAACCTGAAACGGAGGCCTCGCGGTTCTTCGAAACTTTTCTCACCACATTCGAGGAGAATTCGGCGTTACCTTCGCGAGATTTCAGCCGTACGGGTTCGGCCCGTCGGCCTGCTCGGGAAAGCAGAGAATTCTTCTCTTCTCTTCTTTCTCGGTCGAACACCCTCGATCTCCGCCCGTGGCTCGACCACGAGAAGCTGATCGTCCTCACCGGACCAGGGGGCGTCGGGAAGACGACTCTCGCGGCCGCGCTCGCGCTTGCGGCCGCGCGCCGCGGGCGGCGCGCCCTCGTGCTCACCGTCGATCCCGCGCGGCGCCTCGCACAGGCCCTCGGCATTTCCGAAAGGGACGCGCGGTCCGGCCACCCCTCCGAGGTGAGCGCCTCCGGCATCCCGAAGAGCGGCCGCCTCCTCGCGCTTCAGATCGACCCCAGGGCCACCTTCGAGCGCCTCCTCGCGCGCACCGCGAGCCCCGAGGCGCTCGAGAGAATCCGCGGGAACCGCCTTTACTCGGGGCTCGTCGATTCGCTGCCCGGCGTCCTCGAGTACATGGGCGTCGAAGCGCTGCACGAGCACGCGGCGGATCCCGAGGTCGACCTCCTCGTGCTCGACACGCCCCCCGCTGCGCGCGGCCTCGATTTCCTCGCGGCGCCGGAACGCATGGTCACGCTCCTCGAGAACGACGCCCTGCGCTTCTTTCTCCGGCACGACGGTTTCTTCGGGCGCGCGCTTTCCGAAGCGTCGCGCGGCGGCGCGATCCTTTTGCGCGCCGCCGATCGCGTCCTCGGCCTCGGCTTCCTCGCCGACCTCGCGGACTTCTTCCGCGCTTTTGACGGCCTCTACGACGGCTTCCAGGCCAGGAGTCGGGAGGCGGCGAGGCTTCTTTCGGCGGGGCGCTTCCTCGTCGCGACGACGCTGGACTTCTCCGCGCTCGCAACCTCCGAGGACCTCGCCGCTGGCCTCGCACGCCGCGGCGCCGCGCCGGGCCTGATCCTGAACCGCGTGAGCAGCCGCGTTACGAGCGCGCCGAGACTTTCCGGATCGCTCGCCGCGCTCCCTGCGCTCGCCCTCCCCGAGATGGACGTGCCCGCGGACGACCTGCCGTCGGCCCTTGCGTCCGCGCTCGCGGATTGAGTGTCAGGCCAGCGGCGCGAGCACGTCGTCGAGATCCCCGCTCAGCACCGCTCGCGCACCTTCGATCGCGGGCGCCGCGTGGCGGTCGGAATCCCAGAAGGGCACACGCGCACGCACGAGGCGATGCAGCTCCTCGAGCGGCGCCGAGGTCGTGAGCGGGCGCCTCAGATCCAGCGCCTGCGCAGCCGCGAGCAGCTCGATCGCGAGCACGGTCTCGAAGAGGTCGACGTTCTTCGCGAATTTGCGGGCCGCGATGGGACCCATCGAAACGTGGTCTTCCTTCCCGGCCGAGGTCGGGATCGAGTCTACGGACGCCGGGAAGGAGTTCGACTTCGCCTCGGAGACGAGCGCCGCCGCGGTGACGTGAATCATCATGAGGCCCGAGTTCAGCCCGCCGTCCAACGTGAGAAACGCCGGCAGGTCTCCGGAGAGCGCCGGGTTCACGAGCCGCTCCGTCCGCCGCTCGGACAGCGAGGCCATGTCCGCCGCGGCCGCGGTGAGAAAATCGCACACGAGCGCCACGGGCGCGGCGTGAAAGTTACCACCCGAGACGAGCGTGCCCGTCTCCGCGAAGACCATCGGGTTGTCGGTCGCGGCGTTCATCTCGATCTCGATCACGCGCCGCGCGTGCGCCGCCGCGTCGCGGGAAGTGCCGTGCACCTGCGGGATGCAGCGCAGCGCGTAGGCGTCCTGCACGACACCGCAGTCGCGGTGGCTCTCGCGCAGGGCCGAGCTCGCGAGGAGCGCGCGGAGATTCCGGGCCGATTCGATCTGGCCGGGATGCGGGCGCGCCGCGTGGATGCGCGGGTCGAATGCGGCGTCGGTGCCCTTCAGCGTGTCCACCGTGAGCGCCGCCACGAGATCCGCCGCCTTCAGGAGCCGGAGGAAACGATACAGCCCGAGCGCCCCGAGCGCCGTCGTGAGCTGCGTGCCGTTGATCAGTGCGAGCCCCTCTTTCGCCTCGAGCACGGCCGGAGAAAGGCCCGCGGCCCGAAGCGCCTCGCCGGACGGCAGGCGGCGTCCGTTCCAATCCACTTCCCCTTCCCCGACGAGCGCGAGCGCGAGGTGCGCGAGCGGGGCGAGATCTCCCGACGCGCCGACCGAGCCCTGCTCGGGGACGACGGGGTGAATTTCCTTCGCGAGACACGCGAGGAGAAGCTCCAGCGTTTGACGCCGGACGCCCGAAAATCCTTTCGCGAGACAGTTCGCACGCAGCAGCATGACCGCCCGCACGGCGGGCCTGGCAAGCGGCGCGCCCATACCGGCCGCGTGGCTTCGCACGAGGTTGAGCTGGAGCGCCCCGAGCTTCTCCTTCGGGATCACGACGTCGGCGAACTTTCCGAACCCCGTCGTGACGCCGTAGACGATCCGGTTCTCGGCGACCGCGCGGTCGATGACGGCGCGCGCCGCATCCACGCGCGCGGCCGCGCGCGGCGCGAGCGCCGCGGACTTCTCGCCGCGGGAGACGGCAGAAAGATCTTCGAGTGAGAGAGAGTCCCCGTCGAGCTCAATGGTCTCGTGCACGAGAAGAGATTGTGCACCGGGAGACGGCGCTTTTTCTTAGAAGGGTGAATGAGGCTTCGGCCACGAATCACGGCCCCAGCGCAACCCCCACCCCGGCAGCACTCACCCTTCTGAGAATCCTCCTCCTCCCGTCCGGTACAATCCAAAAGTGACACACATCAAAGGTTCGGCCCTCGCCGTCATCGGAGGCCAGTGGGGCGACGAAGGCAAGGGCAAGGTCGTCGACCTCATCTCCCCTTCCTTCGACCTCGTCGCCCGCTATCAGGGCGGCCACAACGCCGGCCACACCGTGAAGTTCGGCGACAAGCACTTCGCGCTACGTCTCGTCCCGTCGGGCATCTGCCGCACGGGCGTCGTGAACGTGATCGGGAACGGCCTCGTCATCGACCCGCGCGCGCTCCTCTCGGAGATGGAGTCGCTGCGCGCCGCCGGCGTCACGATCGGCGACAACGTCCTCGTCTCCGACCGCGCGCACGTCATCCTGCCCACGCATGCGCTCCTCGACGGGGCGCGCGAGAAAGCGCTTGGCGGCGCGAACATCGGAACGACGTCGCGCGGCATCGGGCCGGCGTACGAGTCGAAGGCGAACCGGACCGGGATCCGCATGGCCGACCTCGTCGACCCCGACCGGTTCCGCACGGTCGCGCGGCCTCTCGTCTCCCACCACGACGCCGTGCTGAAGCACTTCTACGGCGTCGAGGGCGCGCCCGTGGACGAAACGCTCGACATCTACATCGAATGTGGCAGGAAGCTCGCGCGCTTCGTCACCGATACCTCGGTCTTCCTCCATGGAGAGCTCACGAAGGGCAAGAAGCTCCTCTGCGAAGGCGCGCAGGGAATCATGCTCGACGTCGACCACGGGACATATCCCTTCGTCACCTCGTCGTCCTGTGCGCCGGGCGGAGCGTGCACGGGCCTCGGGCTCCCGCCGTCGGCGCTGGGCGCCGTCGTCGCCGTCATGAAGGCGTACACGACGCGCGTCGGGTCCGGCCCCTTCCCGACCGAGCTGAACGACGAGACCGGCGAGCGGATTCGCGCGCGCGGGAACGAGTTCGGCACCGTCACGGGCCGGCCGCGTCGCGTGGGATGGTTCGACGCCGTCGTCGCGCGAACGGCCGTGCGGGTGTCGGCCCTCGACGCGATCGCCCTCACGAAGCTCGACGTGCTCGACGAGCACGACGAGATCCGCATCGCCACCGGCTACACGATCGATGGAAAACCCGTTTCGGCCGTGCCCGCGCGCGCGGACCTCTACGAGCGCGCGCGGCCGGTTTATCGGACGTTTCCGGGGTGGAAAACCTCCATCGCGGGCGTCGAGAGCTGGGAGGCTCTGCCCGCGCGCGCCCGCGAGTACGTCTCCGCCCTGGAGGAGATCGTCGGGGCGAAGGTAGGCCTCCTCTCCACGGGCGCCAAGCGCGAAGAGACGATCGTCCGCCCGGGCACCGCGCTCGACGATTGGCTGAAGGCGACCGTCGGTCAGACGGCGTGACGCGTCCCGAATCAGCCCTGCTACACTCCGCCCCCGGCGGGCCGTTAGCTCAGTTGGTTAGAGCACCTGCCTTTTAAGCAGGGGGTCGCTGGTTCGAGTCCAGCACGGCTCACCAGTCCTCCGATGAAATCGCCGTCAGGTCCGGGTGCCCCCATCGTCTAGCGGCCCAGGACGCCACCCTTTCAAGGTGGAGATCGAGGGTTCGAATCCCTCTGGGGGTACCACACTTATCCCTCCCGCCACGGCCTGAGCGGCGGGCTCCGAGAGCTTCCTGTTTACCGAGATAGTTCCGGGCGCGGGGCCCGGACAGCCGTTATCGGCAGAATGCGTGCCAGGATCAGGGCGTCGTAACGACGGGAGGGGCGTGGGCGCGAGAGGTTGAAAAAGCGTTCCTGTTCTGAGAGGCTCGGATCTTGCGTGCGAGCGTCGACGGTCGGGGTCTGTCCAGGGTCGAACCCCCCATGAGTCCAGTGCAAGTCGGGAGTCCTCCGGTCGAGCCGACGGCGGCGACGGCTCAGCGGTCCGAAAACCGTGCGAGGGAGAATTTCTTGAACACGTCTTCAGAAGAGCGCCAGCCGGCAAAAAACGATGACGAACGGGGTGGGCGGCCGTCGGGGAAGCGCCGGTGGCCGTGGATCGTGGGAGCGATCGTGCTCCTCGTCGTCGCGATCATCCTCATCGCCGGCGCGCACCGCAAGCGCCTGCGGAGCGAGGCCGACGCGAAGGCGCGTCCTCGCGCGGTGTCGGTCGTGACCGCGGTCGCGCGCACGGGCGACATGCCGGTCTACCTGACGGGGCTCGGAACCGTCACGGCGCTGAACACGGTCACGGTGAGGAGCCGCGTGGACGGCGAGCTCGCCACCGTGGCCTTCCGGGAGGGACAGATCGTCCAGAAGGGCGACCTCCTGGCCGAGATTGACCCGCGCCCCTTCCAGGTACAGCTCGAACAGGCCTCTGGGCAGCTCGCCAAGGACGAAGCCACCCTGCAGAACGCGAAGCTGGACCTCGAGCGCTATCGGGTTCTCGCGGCGCAGGACTCCATTCCGAAGCAGCAGCTCGACACGCAGGCCGCGACCGTCGGGCAGAGCGAGGGCGCGCTCAAGACCGATCAGGGCCAGGTCGACGCGGCGCGGCTCAATCTCACGTACACGCGCATCACGGCGCCGCTCAGCGGCCGGGTCGGGCTCCGGCTCGTCGACGCGGGGAACATGATTCACGCCGCGGACGTGAATGGGCTCGTCGTGATCACGCAGGTGCAGCCCATCGCCGTCCTCTTCACGCTCCCGGAGGATCAGGTCAACGTCGTGCGCGAGAAGCTGCATCAGGGACAGAAGCTTCCGGTTGAGGCGTTCGACCGCGACCTCAAGCACAAGCTCGCGACGGGCGAGCTGACCACGCTGGACAACCAGATCGACACGACGACGGGCACGTTGAAGCTCAAAGCCGTCTTCGCGAACGCCGACGATGCGCTCTTCCCGAACCAGTTCGTGAATCCGCGGCTCCTCATCGACACGCTCAAGGGTGTCGTCCTCATCCCGAACGCCACGATCCAGCGCGGCACGCAGTCCACGTTCGCGTTCGTGGTGAAGAAAGACCAGACCGTCGAGGTGCGGCCGGTCGAGGTACGGCTCACGGAGGGCGACACGACCGCCATCTCGAAGGGTCTCGCCGCGGGCGAGGTCGTCGTGACCGAGGGCGTCGACAAGCTGCAGGCGGGCTCGACGGTCGAAACGGCCAGGCCCGGCGCTCCCGCCGGGACGGCGGCCGCCGCTCCCGCGACCTCGACGCGAGCCCCCGGCGCGGGGACCTCGACGGGTCGATGAACCCATCCCGTCCATTCATCCTGCGGCCGGTCGCGACATCGCTTCTGATGGCCGGCCTGCTTTTGGTGGGCATCGTGGGTTTCCAGTTTCTGCCGGTCTCGGCGCTGCCCCAGGTCGACTACCCGACGATCCAGGTCCTGACTTTTTACCCGGGCGCGAGCCCGGACGTGATGGCCTCCTCGGTGACCGCGCCTCTCGAGAGGCAGTTCGGCCAGGTGCCGGGTCTCAACCAGATGACCTCGACCAGCTCGCAGGGCGCGTCGGTCATCACGCTCCAGTTCACGCTCGAGCTCAACATCGACGTGGCCGAGCAGCAGGTCCAGGCTGCGATCAACGCAGCGGGGACGTACCTCCCGAAGGACCTGCCGAACCCCCCGATTTACAGCAAGACGAATCCCGCCGACGCGCCGATTCTCACGCTCGCCCTCACCTCGAAGACGTTGGCTCTCTCCCAGGTGGAGGACATCGCCGACACGCGGCTCGCGCAGAAGATCTCGCAGCTCCCGGGCATCGGCCTCGTCTCGATCAGCGGCGGTCAGAAACCCGCCGTGCGCGTCCAGGTCAACTCCACCGCGCTCTCGTCCTACGGCCTCACGATGGAGGACGTGCGCGCGGCACTCGCCCAGGCGAACGTCAACCAGGCCAAGGGCAGCTTCGACGGGACGACCCAGTCCTACACCATCGGCGCGAACGACCAGCTCCTCACGAGCACCGACTACCTGCCCCTCGTCATCGCCTACAGGAAGGGCGCGCCGGTCCGTCTCTCCGACGTTGCGCTCGTCATCGACAGCGCCGAGAACGTGAAACAGGCCGCCTGGATGAACCAGACGCCGGCCGTCATCCTGAACATCCAGCGGCAGCCCGGCGCGAACATCATCGCGGTCGTCGACCGCGTGAAGGCCCTCCTCCCGCAGCTCAAGGCCGGCCTGCCGGCCGCGATCGACCTCGCGATCCTGACGGACCGCACGACGACCATCCGCGCGTCGGTCAAGGACGTCGAGTTCGAGCTGATGCTCGTGGTCGCGCTCGTCGTCATGGTCATCTTCCTGTTCCTGAGGAGCGTCGCGGCCACGATCATCCCGAGCGTCGCGGTCCCGCTCTCCCTCGTGGGCACGTTCGCCGTGATGTACGCCCTCGGCTACAGCCTCAACAACCTCACCCTCATGGCGCTCACGATCTCGACGGGATTCGTCGTGGACGACGCCATCGTCATGATCGAGAACATCTCCCGCTATCTCGAGCAGGGGGACAAGCCGCTCGAGGCCGCCCTGAAGGGCTCCGAGCAGATCGGCTTCACGATCCTCTCGCTGACCGTGTCCCTCATCGCGGTCCTCATCCCGCTGCTCTTCATGGGCGACATCGTGGGGCGCCTGTTCCGCGAGTTCGCGGTGACGCTCTCGGTGACGATCCTCATCTCGGCGGCCGTCTCGCTCACGCTCACGCCGATGATGTGCGCGCGCCTGCTTCATCACGTGCCCGAGTCCGAGCAGGGGAGGTTCTACCGGGCTTCCGGGCGCGTCTTCCAGCGCATCATCGACTTCTACGAGCGCACCCTCCACTGGGTGCTCCGGCATCAGCCGGCCACGCTCGTCGTCGCGGTCGTCACGTTCGTCGCGACAATCCTCCTCTATATCGTGATCCCGAAGGGCTTCTTCCCGGTGCAGGACACGGGCGTGATCCTCGGGATCTCCGAGGCGTCGCAGACCGCTTCCTTCGCGACGATGTCCGCCAAGCAGCAGCAGCTCGCGGCCGTCATCCTCAAGGACCCTGCCGTCGAGAGCCTCTCGTCGTTCATCGGCGTCGACGGAACCAACGCCACGCCGAACAGCGGGCGGATCCAGATCAACCTCAAGCCCCTCGACGACCGGAAGATCCACGCGGACGACCTGATCCGGAGGCTCCAGCCGGAGCTCGCGAAGGTCCCGGGGATCACGCTCTTTCTCCAGCCCGTGCAGGACCTCACGGTGGAGGATCGCGTCAGCAAGACGCAGTACCAGTTCAGCCTCGAGGATTCCGATGCCGCCGAGCTCAACATCTGGGTTCCGCGCTTCGTCGACAAGCTGAAGGCTCTCCCGGAGCTGCGCGACGTCGCGAGCGACCTTTCGAACTCGGGGATCCAGGCGCGGGTCGTCATCGACCGCGGCTCGGCGTCGCGCTTCGGCATCACGCCGCAGCAGATCGACGACGCGCTCTACGACACCTTCGGCCAGCGCCAGGTCACGACGATGTTCACGCAGCTGAACCAGTACCGCGTCGTCCTCGAGGGCCGCCCCGAGCTGCAGGTCCGGCCCGAGGACCTCCAGAACGTCTACCTGCGCTCGTCGGCGGGAGGCTCGGTGCCGCTGCGCGCGCTCGCCACCGTCGAGACGGTCAACGCCCCTCTCGCCGTGAACCATCAGGGGCAGTTCCCGGTCGCGACCGTCTCCTTCAACCTCGCGCCCGATGCGGCCCTCGGGGCGGCCGTAAAGGCCATCGAGAAGGCTCAGGCGGAGCTCGGCCTGCCCAAGAGCGTCCAGGCGCAGTTCGAAGGCACGGCGCGGGCGTTCGGCGCCTCGCTCACGAACACCCCTCTCCTCATCCTCGCCGCGCTCGTGACCGTCTACATCCTGCTCGGCGTCCTGTACGAGAGCGCGATCCACCCGATCACGATCCTCTCGACCCTCCCGTCGGCGGGCGTCGGAGCCCTGCTCTCGCTCATGCTCTGCCGGCTCGACTTTTCGGTCGTCGCGCTGATCGGCATCATTCTTCTCATCGGGATCGTGGAAAAGAACGCGATCATGNNTCATGATGATCGACTTCGCCCTCGATGCCGAGCGCCACGACAAGAAGGCCCCCCTCGACGCCATCACCCAGGCCGCGCTGCAGAGATTCCGGCCCATCATCATGACGACGATGGCGGCGCTCCTGGCCGGCGTGCCCCTCGCGCTCGGGAGCGGCACCGGCGCGGAGCTCAGGCGGCCGCTCGGAATCGCGATCGTGGGCGGGCTCATCTTCAGCCAGCTCCTGACGCTCTACACGACGCCGGTCATCTACCTCGCCTTCGACCGCCTCGCGGCCCGGCTCTCGAAGGGCCGCCGCCGGAGGGACGAGCCGCCGGGCGAAAGCGCGCCGGCCGCCCCGGTGGGAGCGGCACCCGAGCCGTCTCCGGCGGGAGGCCGATGAGTCTCTCCTCGCCGTTCATCCGAAGGCCGATCGGGACGAGCCTTCTCACGGTCGCGCTCGCGCTGGCCGGTGGCATCGCCTATTTCTTCCTTCCCGTGGCGCCGCTTCCGCAGGTCGAGTTCCCCACGATCCAGGTCTCGGCGGCACTCCCCGGCGCGAGTCCCGAGACGATGGCCTCCTCGGTCGCGACGCCTCTCGAACGGCAGTTCGGGCGGATCGCGGGCATCACCGAAATGACGTCCCAAAGCTCGCTGGGATCGACGACGATCGTGCTCCAGTTCGACCTCTCGCGAAACATCGATGCCGCCGCGCGCGACATCCAGGCCGCGATCAACGCGGCCCGCGGCCAGCTTCCCTCGAACCTCCCGAACAATCCCAGCTACCGGAAGGTCAACCCGGCCGATGCTCCGATCATGCTGATCGGCCTCACCTCCGACGTCGCGCCGCGCTCGAAGATGTACGACCTCGCGTCGTCGGTCCTCCAGCAGAAGCTCGCGCAGGTTCCCGGCGTCGGCCAGGTGTTCGCGGGCGGCGGCGCTCTTCCCGCGGTGCGCGTGGACCTCAACCCGACCGCCCTCAGCCGGACGGGCCTCGGCCTCGAAGACGTGAGGACGCTCCTCGCGAACGCGAACGCCAACAGCCCCAAGGGCGAGTTGGGGATGGGCGGGCGCCTGTGGTCCATCTCGGCGACCGACCAGCTCCTCAAGGCCGACCAGTACAAACCGCTCGTCGTTTCGTTTCGCAACGGGGCGGCGCTCCGGCTCTCCGACATCGCCACCGTGACCGATTCCGTCGAGGACGTGAGGACGATCGGGATCGCGAACAACCAACCGGCCGTTCTTCTCATCGTGTTTCGTCAGCCGGGCGCGAACATCATCGACACGGTCGACCGCATCACGGCCCTCATGCCGCAGCTCCAGGCCGAGGTGCCGCCCACGATCAAGGTCACGGTCATGCTCGACCGGACCGGCACCATCCGCGCGTCCGTGAAGGACGTCCAGATCACGCTGATGATCTCGATCTGCCTCGTCATCCTCGTGGTCTTCGCGTTCCTGAGAAGCGTGCGCTCGACGATCATTCCCAGCGTGGCCGTGCCGGTCTCGCTCGTCGGGACGTTCGGCGCCATGTACCTCCTCGGCTATAGCATCGACAACCTGTCGCTCATGGCCATGACGATCGCGACGGGCTTCGTCGTGGACGACGCCATCGTCGTGATCGAGAACATCACGCGGCACATCGAAGCGGGCATGAAACCGTTCGAAGCCGCGCTCGAGGGGGCGCGCGAGATCGGGTTCACGGTCTTCTCCATCAGCATGTCCCTCATCGCCGTGTTCATCCCGATTCTGCTGATGGGCGGCATCGTGGGCCGGCTCTTCCGCGAGTTCGCCGTCACGCTGTCGGTCGCCATCTTCGTCTCGATGGTCGTCTCCCTCACGACCACTCCGATGATGTGCGCCTGGCTGCTCAAGGGGAAGGAAGAGGAAAAGCACGGCCGGGTGTTCGCCGCCAGCGAGAAGGCCTTTAAGTGGATCCTCGACCACTACGAGACCTCCCTCCGCTGGGTGCTGCGCCACCAGCCGCTCACGCTCGCCGTGACGCTCGCGACGATGGCGGCGACGATCTTCCTTTATGTCAAGGTGCCGAAGGGCTTCTTCCCGCAGCAGGACACCGGCCGCCTTTCGGGCTCCATCCTGGGCGACCAGAACACGTCCTTTTCGGCAATGGCCAGGCGCGTCGCCGCCTTCGCGGACGTCGTCATGAAGGACCCCGCCACCGAGTACGTGCAGGCCTACGCCGGCGGCTCTAGCACGGTCAACGCCGGGCGAATGTTCGTCACGCTGAAGCCTCTCGCGGAGAGGAAGCTCAGCGCCGACCAGGTCATCGCGCGGCTGAGGGGAAAGCTCGGGTCGGTGCCCGGAGGCAGCCTGTTCCTCCAGGCCGTGCAGGATCTCCGCATCGGCGGCTTCTCGTCGAACGCGCAGTACCAGTACACGCTTTCCGCTGACAACCCGAAGGACCTCGAAGTCTGGGCGCCGAAGGTGCTTCAGAAGCTCCGGTCCGTCAAAAGCCTCGCAGACCTCAACAGCGACCAGCAGACGAAGGGCCTCCAGGCGGGCATCGTCATCGACCGGGCCACCGCGTCGCGGCTCGGCATCGCGGCGCAGCAGATCGACGACGCGCTCTACGACGCGTTCGGCCAGCGCCAGGTCTCCACCATGTACCAGCCCCTCAACCAGTACCACGTCGTGATGGAGGTGGACCCGAAATTCTGGCAGGACCCGGAGAGCCTGAGATCGATCTGGGTCAAGGCGAAGGACGGCACGCAGGTTCCGCTCAGCGCGTTCACGCGCTACGAGCGCTCCACGGCGCCGCTCGCGATCACCCACCAGGGGCAGTTCCCCGACGTGACGCTGTCGTTCAACCTCGCGCCGGGAGTCGCCCTCGGCGACGCGGTGAACGACATCAACCGCGCCCAGAGTGAGATCGGCCTCCCCTCGGCCATCCGCCCGAGCTATCAGGGCACGGCGAAGGCCTTCCAGGAATCCCTGCGGAACGAGCCCATCCTCATTCTCGCGGCCCTCGTCACCGTCTACATCGTCCTCGGCGTCCTGTACGAAAGCCTCATCCACCCCGTTACGATCCTCTCGACGCTTCCGTCCGCCGGCGTCGGCGCGCTCGTCGCGCTTCTTTTCACGGGGACGGACCTCAGCGTGATCGCGCTCATCGGCATCATCCTTCTCATCGGCATCGTCAAGAAGAACGCGATCCTCATGATCGACTTCGCGATCGAAGCCGAACGCAAGGACAAGAAGAGCCCCGAGGAAGCGATCTTCCAGGCCTGTCTCCTCCGGTTCCGCCCTATCACCATGACCACGATGGCGGCCCTCCTGGGCGGCCTTCCGCTCGCGCTCGGGGGCGGCGTCGGTTCCGAGCTCCGCCGCCCGCTCGGCATCGCGATCGTGGGCGGGCTCATCTTCAGCCAGATGCTCACGCTCTACACCACGCCCGTCATCTATCTCTACCTCGACCGCATGCGCCTGCGCTGGGAGAAAATCCGGCGCTCGCGCGCCGCGGCTTCGGACTTGTCACATGAGCCTGCGACCTGACCCGCTCCGCGGCGCCCTCGCCCTCACCCTCGCACTTCTCGTGCCCGGGTGCGCGGTGGGCCCGAACTACGTGAAGCCCGCGACGGTGTCGCCCGCCGCCTTCAAGGAGGCGCCGGTCGACCCGTCCGAATGGAAGGTCGCCCAGCCGGCGGATGCCTTCCCGCGCGGCGCCTGGTGGAAGATCTTCGGCGACCCGGATCTCGACGCGCTCGAGAAACAGCTCTCGTCGGCCAACACCACCATCGCGCAGGCCGAGGCCCGCTATCGCGCCGCGCGCGCCATCCTGAGGCAGACGCGCGCCGACATCTACCCGACGGTGACGGCCGCTGCCGGAGTCACGCGCGCGCGCACCCTGACCACCCAACCCGGAGCGCCGGGGCCGGTGCCCGTCACGGCGACAACGTATGCCGCGACCGGCGACGCGTCGTGGGAGCTCGACGTCTGGGGCCGCGTGAGGCGCAACGTGGAGTCCAGCGTCGCCAGCGTCGCCGCCGCGCAGGCGGATCTCGAGAACGTGCGGCTTTCCATGCAGGCCGAGCTCGCCGTCGCCTGGTACCAGCTCCACGGCTTCGATGCGCAGATCGCCCTTCTGACGACGAACGCCGATGCCGAGGCGGAAGCCCTCAAGCTCACCGTCAACCGCCACAACCAGGGCGTCGTGTCGGGCGTGGACGTGGCGCAGGCCGAGACGCTTCTCGAGACCACGCGCGCCCAGGCGATCGACGTCGGCATCTCGCGGGCCCAGACCGAGCACGCGATCGCTTTCCTCGTCGGCAAGGCGCCGGCCGACCTCACGATCCCGCCCGCGAAGATCGCCGTGGCGCCGCCCGTCATCCCCGGCCTCCTGCCCTCCGAGCTCCTCGAGCGCCGGCCCGACGTAGCCGCCGCCGAGCGCCGCACGGCCGCCGCGAGCGCGCTCATCGGCGTCGCCATCGCAGCGTATTTCCCCAACGTCTCCCTCAATGCCTCAGCCGGCTTCGTCAGCACCACGTTGTCGAAGCTCTTCACGGCACCGGCCTTCATCTGGTCCCTCGGCCCCTCGGCCCTCGCGACGCTCTTCGACGCTGGCCGCCGCCGCGGCGTCACCGAGCAGCGTCGCGCCGAGTACGACGCCGCCGTCGGCGCCTACCGCGAGACCGCCCTCACGGCCTTCCAGGAGGTCGAGGACCAGCTCGCCGCCCTGCGCCTCCTCGCCTTCGAGGAAAGGCAGCAGGCTGCGGCCGTCGCGGCCGCCGAGAAGGCCGTCAGGCTCGCGGAGAACCGCTACCAGGGCGGCATCACCACCTACCTCGAGGTCGTGACCGCGCAAACGATCGCGCTTTCGAACGAACGAACCGCCGTCGACATCCTCACCCGCCGCATGGTGGCCAGCGTCAATCTCGTGAGGGCGCTGGGCGGTGGGTTCGAGGCTGGAAAGGCTCCCTGACGGCCGCCGCGAACGGCCTCCGGCTCCGAGAGCTTACTGTTTACCGAGATAGTTCACGTGCACGTACGTGCCGAGTCTCGGGTTATAGGCCAGGTACCAGCCGTCGTGGTCCGGGTCCTTGTAGATCACGATCTGGTCGCTGTCCCAGAGCCAGTCGCCCACGTAGTCGTACTCGAACGGCGCGACCTGAAAAGCGAAGCCGCCGAACCAGAATCGTTCCCGGGCGCCGCCGCCGAGCCGGAAGACGTGCTTTGGAACCGAAACCTCCCGTGAACCGGCCATGTGCCCAGACGTGGTCGAGGTGGTACTGGGGATCGCTGCGCCCGGAATCATGTCCGATCCAACGGTTGTCATTGGCGTGGACGTGAGGAGCGACGGGATGCCCGGCCTGGTCGGGGACGCGAGCGTGGCCAGCTTCGGTCCGAGGAGCGACCACTGGCTTTCGCGGAGCGGGCGCGGGGCCATGGCGAGGTATGAAGCCGCCCCCTACGTGAGGCGAACCGCCTTTTGGGGGCTCCCCACCCTCCTTCTTCTGGGCGACGGCAGGGATCGAGCAGATCAACAGCACTCCGAGAAGAGCAGTCAGATTTTTCATGACGACCTTTCCTGTCGAGACACGAGGCGACGGCATTCTTTACAAGGTTCTCCGGGCGCTGGGGCCCGTACAGCCGCTATCCGCAAAATACGTGCCGGGATCAGAGTAGAAATCCTAGAGCGACATCCCGCCGCTCGCGATTCTCGGGAGATGGATGCGGAAGGTGGTGCCCCGGCCCGGCTGGCTATCCACGTGAATCGTCCCGCCGTGCAGCTCGACGAAGGCCTTCGCGAGCGCGAGGCCGATCCCCATGCCGCGGTAGGCCCGCGTCGGGGATCCGTCGATCTGGCGAAAGCGCTCGAAGATGAGGGGGAGGTCCTTCGCGTCGATGCCGATGCCGTCGTCCGCGATCGAGAACGAAACGCCTCCCTCGTCGGCCTTTGCTTCCACACGAATCTTGCCGCCCCTCGGCGTGAACTTCACCGCGTTGTGGACCAGATTCCAGAGCACTTGCCGGATGCGCAGCGGGTCGAGGCGAACAGGCGTTCTCCCGGGCGGTACGGAGAGCGACATCTGGATGCCCTTGGCCTCCGCCATCACGAAGACGGGCTCGACGGAGTCCGACACGAGCGGACCGAGGTCGACGTCCTCCGGCTCGAGGCGCGTGCGGCCCTCCTCGAAGCGCGACAGGTCGAGGAGGTCGGAGATGAGCGCCAGGAGAAACTGCGCGGACCGGTTGATCTGGTCCACGGCGATCCGCACCGTGTCCTTGTCGGGCTGGTCCTCCGCGAGGACCTCGCTCCAGCCGAGGATAGCCGTGAGGGGCGTGCGCAGCTCGTGGTTGATGTTCTGGAGAAAGTAGTCGCGGTTCCGCTGCGCGTCCCGAAGCCTCTCGTAGCTACGTTGCAGCTCCTCGTAGAGGCGCGCGTTCCTGAGAAGCAGCGCGGCTTCATCGGCATACCCGCCGATCGCGGACTGATCCTCGGCGTCGAAGCCGCCGGGCTTGTCGGCGACCGCGAGGACGCCGAGGATCCCGACCTCGGCCTTCAGCGGCGCGAACACGACGTTCTTCTCGGTGTGCGGGACGTCGACGAGACTTTTCGGCCGTCGGGGGTCCGACGGGACGTCGTTCTGCAAGCATATCTCGCCGGTCCGGTAGCAGGTGATCGCGAGGCTTTGCTCGGCGAGACCGATGTGCTTGCCGCCGAGGGCCTCGTCGGACACTCCGAAGCCCGGCGGCGTCAGCACGAGAGAGCAGGCCTCGGGATCCCAAAGGCAGATCCAGGCCTTCGTGGCGCCGACGAGCGCGGCGATCTGGCGTGTGAGCTGCGCGAACGTCTCTTCCGGGCGCGTCATGAGAGCGGCCGTCTGCGCGAGCCGGTGCACGCCCTCCATCGAGGCGATTCGCCACCGCACGCGCCTGTCGAGGTCCCTCATCGCGCGGTAGAGGCGGCCGACCTCGTCGAGCCGGTCGCCCTCGGGCAGGTGAGGCGACGGCCGTCCGAAGGCAATGGCGTCGGCGACGCGGGCCACGCGGCGCAGCGGCGCGAGAGCCCGGCGCATGGCCACGACGACGGCGGCGGCGAAGACACCGACGAGGGCGAGGTAGAACAGTCGTAGGTCGTTCCGCCTGCGGAGCGTCGCGGCGAAGATGGGCTCGATCTGAGCCGCGACCTTCCCATCGAAGGCCGCTCGAGGCGCGACCTTCGCATACGTCCACCGAAGGTCCGGCACGCGGCGCATCGCCACGAGGAGGGTCTGGTCGCCGATCTTCATCTCGAAAGTTCCGCTCTCCCGTTTCGTCACGATCGCGCCGAGCTCCTTCACCCGCTCGACAGGGAACCGGTTCTGCGGCACGACCACGACGGCCCGCCCGTCTTCCGTGAAGACGAACTCGACGTCGTCCGGCCGCATCGGGTCCAGCGACCCCTGGAAAAGCCGCGGGAAGACCCAGTCCACGCCGACCTCGGCAAGGAGGCGCCCGTTCCGCCCCTTCACGAACGCCACCGCCGATACGATGTTCCCGTTGCCTGCGTATCTGTCTTCGTACACGCCGGACCAGAGAACGGGCGGCAGCCCGTCACCCCCGGTTCCGTTCGCGTCAGGAAGGGTCGAGTCGCTCGGGAACCGAAACCGCGGGTCGACCACCGGTCTGCCGCTCGGACTCAGGTCGAGCCCGGGAACGACACGCAGAATGCCCGACGCGGTCCGGATCGAGAGGGCGGACAGATCCCCGGGACCGAGGCCGAGGGCCACGAACGGAGCCTCGAGACGGCGCGTCGCGGCAAGGTCACGGCGCGCCTCGGCCACGAGGCCGCGCTTGCGGCTCACCGCCGCCGCGCTGACGCCGTGGCCCAGCGTGCGGAGCAGCCCGCCAGGCTCGTCGACGAGCGGTTCCGCCAAAAGCTTCGGATCGGGGCCCGCCTCGAGCGCTTCCGCCGACATGGCGGCCGCGCTGAGCGCGACGTTGACGACCTCCCGCGTGGCGTCCGAGATCTGCCTCTCGCGGTCCGACGCCTCGCGGGACAGCGTCTGCTCCTCTTGACGACGCGCGTCTGCGAGAAGGGTCGACAGGATGCTGGCCTGCTGCTCTGCGCCCATGCGGTCCGCGGCAACCCAATAGACGGCCGCCGGGATGAGCGCGACCGGGACGACGTACCAGAGGAGACGCGCCACGAGAGATCGCCGCGGGTTCCACGCGCCCGCCTCCCGAAGCGCGAGCGTCTCATCCGAAGGGGAGCGTCCGGAAACGCCGGAATTCGTGCCCGAGTCGTCGTCCGCGCTCACCTGGAAAGGTTAGCGCGGTTCAGGGTCACTCGTAACGCAGGGCCTCGATCGGATCCAGCCGGCTGGCCTTGAGGGCCGGATAAAAGCCGAATGCGATTCCGACGAGGGCCGAGAATGCGAACGCGAGCCAGATGGCGTTCGGCTGGACCGAGACGGGCCAGCCGGCGAAGCGGGCCACGGTGCGCTGGATTCCGATGCCGAGGCCGATGCCCACCGCCCCGCCCGTGATCGCGAGGACGACCGCCTCGACGAGGAACTGCGCGCGGATGTCGCCGCCCTTGGCGCCGATCGCCATGCGCACGCCGATCTCACGCGTCCTCTCCGTCACGGACACGAGCATGATGTTCATGATCCCGATGCCACCCACGAGCAGCGAGACCCCCGCGATCGACCAGAGAAGCGCGCTCATCGTTCGACTCTGCTCCTCGGCCTGCTGGAGCATCTCGGTCTGCGAGCGGATCATGAAGTCGTCGTCCTGACCGGCGGCCTTGTTGATGCGGTGCCGCTGTTGGAGGAGAGCCGTGATCTCCTCCTGCGCCCGAGGGACGAGCTCGTTCGAGGCCGCCGACGCGAGGATCGCCCCGACCGCCGTCGTGCCCATGATCTTCTTGCGCACCGTCTCGTACGGGGCGATGACGAGATCGTCCTGGTCCTGCCCCATCGTGGATCCGCCCTTGGAGTCGAGGATCCCCACGACCTTGAACGGGATGTTCTTGATGCGGATCATCTTGCCGATCGGATCCTCGTCGCCGAAGAGGTTCGTCTTCACGGTCTGCCCGAGCACGCACACCTTGCTCGCCGAGCGGTTGTCCTGATCCGTGAAGAACTGGCCCTGCGCAAGGTTCCACGAGCGGATGAGCGGCCAGTCGACCTCGCCGCCCTGGATCGACGTCGACCAGTTCTGGTTGCCGTAGATGACCTGCGCGACCGTGCGGATCGTCGCCGAGACGTACGCCACGGTCTGCACCTCGCGGCGCAGCGCGTCGACGTCGTCGCCCGAGAGCCGCGAGCTGCCGCCCCAGCCCGTTTTCGCCCCGGAGGACGTCATCGTGCCGGGAAAGATCATGAGAAAGTTCGTGCCCAGGGACTTGAGCTGGTCCTCGGCCTGCAGCCGTGCCCCCTCGCCGATTCCGATCGTCGCCACGACGCAGGCGACCCCGATGATGATGCCGAGCGCCGTCAGCAGCGACCGCAGCTTGTTTCGTCCGAGCGCGCGGAAAGCGACCTTCAGGATGTTCCCGGTCTTCGTCACGAGGCGGCTCCTTCCGCGGGGACGGGCCGGGCGGCGATCCGTCTCTTCGTCACCGGTACGTCCGACAGGATCTTCCCGTCGCGAAACGTCACGACGCGCTTGGCGTGGTCGGAAATATCCGGCTCGTGGGTGATGAGCACGACCGTCTTCCCTTCCTCGTTCAGCTCCTGGAAGATCGCCATGACTTCCACCGACGTCTTCGAGTCGAGGTTCCCCGTGGGCTCGTCGGCGAGAAGGATGGCCGGATTGTTGACGAGACTGCGCGCGATGGCCACGCGCTGCTGCTGCCCTCCCGAGAGTTGCGCCGAGGTGTGGTCCCATCGTGGTCCCAGGCCCACCCGCTCGAGACATTTCATCGCCTGCGCGCGCGCCTCCTCCTCGGTGATCTTCGACTTCTTCGAATAGAGGAGCGGCAGCTCGACGTTCTCGAGCGCGTTCGTGCGCGAGAGCAGGTTGAAGCTCTGGAAGACGAAACCGATCTTGTCGTTCCGGATGCTCGCGCGCGCGTCGCGATCGAGGCCCGAGACATCGACTCCTTCGAGCACGTAGCGGCCGGAGGTCGGCCGGTCGAGACAGCCGACGATGTTCATCAACGTGGACTTGCCCGATCCGGATGGGCCCATGACGGCGACGAATTCGCCCGGCGCGACCGTGAGCGAGATGCCGTCCAGCGCGCGCAGCTCCGTGTCGCCCATTTGGTAGACGCGCGTGAGATTCTCGATTTCGATGACAGGCTGCGTCACGAACCGCTCCCCGTCAGAACGGACGGCGTGCGCCGCCGCCGCCCGGAGCACCCGAGCTTCCGCCGCCCGGCATTCCGGCCCGGGCGGTCGCGAGACCTACGATGACTTCGTCGCCTTCCTTGAGGTCCTCCGACCGGATCGCAGTGAGGTTTCCGTCCGTGATCAGCGTTCTGACGGTGACGGGCTTCAGCTTCCCACCCGAGTTCGGGACCTCGACGTAGAGAGTCCCTGCGCCAGCCGAGGGGCGCGTTCCCCCGGAACCCGGCCCGCCTGGGCCACGACCAGCGCCCCCCGCACCGCCCGGACGTCCACCGGAGGCCGCGGAGCCCGCCGCCGGCGAAGTCCGCTCGGGGGTGCCCGGAGCCGACGGCGAAGACGCCGGTGCAGACGATGCGGAGTCTGCGGGAGCGCCGCCCTTAGCCTTGTCCTTTCGGGCCTCGGTCACGAGATCGGCGTTGTCCGGCCGAAAGCGCAGCGCCGCGTTCGGCACGCGGAGCGCTTCCCCGCGCGTGTCCACGGGCACGAGCACGTTCGCCGTCATGCCCGGCATGAGCTTGAGGTCGGCGTTCGGCACGTCAAGCATGACGGGGTACGTCACGACGTTCTGAACGGTCTGCGGCGAGAGTCGGATCTGGGAGACCGTCCCCTTGAAGGTTAGGTCGGAGAACGCGTCCACGGTGAAGTTAGCGACTTGGCCCACCTTGACGCGGCCCACGTCCGCCTCGTCGATGTTCGTGAGCACCTGCATTTTCGTCAGGTCCTGCGCGATCGTGAAGAGAACCGGCGCCTGGAACGACGCGGCAACCGTTTGACCGACGTCGTACTGCCGGCTCACGACGACGCCGTCGATGGGCGACTTGATCTTCGTGTACGAGAGGTTCGTCTCGGCCTGCTTCAGCGTCGCTTCCGCTACGGCGACGGCCGCCGCGTCCGTGTCCCGGGTCGTCTGCGCCGCATCGAGATCCGACTGAGCGTTGAGCTGCTGCGCGAAGAGGTTCTTCGCGCGGGTCAGGGCGATTTCGTCGTTCCGTAGCTGGACCTTCGCCTTCTGAAGGTTCGCCCTGTTCTGCTCGACCTGCTGTTCGAACGGCGTGGGGTCGAGCTCGGCGAGGAGCTGCCCTTTCTTCACGACCGAATTGAAGTCGACGTAGAGCTTCGCGATGATTCCCGAAACCTGGCTGCCCACCTGCACCGTGGTCACCGGTGAGAGCGTCCCCGTGGCCGTCACCGTGGCGACCACTTCCCCCTTGTCGATCTTCGCCTTCCGGAATTTCGGCTCGGCCGACCCGTGGCGCGCGAACAACAATGCCGCTGCGAGCGCGGCAAGGGCAACGGCGATTCCGATGATCAGGACTCGTTTCTTCATGAGCTCCTCGAGAACGCGTGAGATGTGAATTGCGGGAATGCGTTGACGGCGGCGGATCTCAAAATGCCACCGAGAGGCCGAGCTGGAAAGCCTTCACGACCTCGGTGCCCGAAACCGTCGTCATCAGCCGCGCACTGTACTCGATCGTTGCGCGAAGGCCCTTTCGCGGCGTCCAGACGACCCCCGGCTGATGAAGCTGTTCCGTGGCGTCGGCCCCGCGATACCGCCACACCGAATAGAGATAGCGATAGGTCACGGTTGGAAACTCCGCGCGAATTCCCACGAGCCCCGCCGTCGCGTCGTCATAGCCGAGGCGGCACGATGCTCCGGGCACGCAGCGCTGCCCCGAGCGCGTGAAGCCCTCCAGAAAAAGTGCGATCGGCCCGAACGTGGCCGTCAGGTCGACGGCGCCGTCGGTCCTTTGGAACGAGTCCGATGCGTCGCGCATATCGAGCCGGGCGGACGCGACGGAGAGCCCCGGCTTCACCGTCCAGAGGCCCTCGTTCACGAGATAGAAGACCCGCACGTCGAGGCCGTCGCGCAGGATACGCAAGGGGTCCGACTCCACGTTGCGTCCGTCGGCTTCCCAACCGACGTGGTCGTTCTGGCTGTCGTAGCGGGCGCTCCAGCCCACCGTGTCGAAGCCGAGTCGCTTCTCGCCCGCGAGGCCCACGCCCCAGTCCGGGTTCCGCGTGACGCCGTTCACCGAAAAAAGCGTGCCGATGAAGGACTCGTCTTCGAGGCCGAAGTCGCGCGGGATTTTCCCGACCTTGAGAGCGCCGATCGGTGTCGCGATGGACGCCCATCCCTCCTCCAGCCAGACCGGACCATCGTAATAAGGGCGGAAGAGCCCGTCGCGGCCGCGCACATCGGCCTTCGCGGCGAAGTCCCCGCGCGTCCATTCCGCCGCGAGTGAGCCGTAGAAGAGCTCTGCGAGTCGTTCGTGCCTGTCCGAGACCGGTTCATAGTCGTAAAGAACCGCTTCGAACCGGAATTTCGGGAGACCGGTTTCCGTTTGCGCGGGTGTGTCCTCTCCCCGCGCGGCGGGAATGACGCTGACGACGAGGAGCGCGGAGAGCGCGAGAGAACGGCGCCTCAACACAATCGTTATATTACGAATGGGTCCCGCTCGGGTTTCATCAGGAGGACGCGATCACTTCCAAGATCGATCTCGACATCCCATTCCACGTCGAGCGCCTCTCGAATGGCCTCACGGTCGTCGTGTCGCCGCAGCGCGGCATTCCGCTCGTGACCGTGGACGTGACCTACGACGTCGGAAGCCGCGTCGAGCCGCCGGGTAAGACCGGGTTCGCGCACCTGTTCGAGCACCTCATGTTCGAGGGCTCGGAGAACATCGGCAAGGGCGAGCACTTTCGCCTCGTGGCCGAGGCGGGTGGCTCGATGAACGGGACGACGTCCGAGGACCGGACGAACTACTTCGAGACCTTGCCCGCCGAGTGTCTCGACCTCGGCCTGTTCCTCGAAGCCGACCGGATGCGCGCCCTCGTCCTCACGCTGGAGAAGCTCGACAACCAGCGCGAGGCCGTGAAGGAGGAAAAGCGGCTGCGGGTGGACAACCAGCCATACGCCCCGTCCTTCGAGACCGCCGACGCGCTCGCGTACGACGCCTTTCCCTACAAGCACTCCGTCATCGGATCGATGGACGACCTTCAGGCCGCATCGCTCGACGACGCCCGGGACTTCTACGGCCGCTACTACGCCCCGGGCAACGCGCTTCTGGCGGTGGTCGGCGACGTGGACCCCGCCGACGCCTTTCGCCGCGTGAAGAGCGCCTTCGACGAGGTACCCGCGCGCGAGGCGCCAGCGCGCTTCGCGTTCGTCGAACCTTCCCCTTCCGGCGAAAGGCGCGAGCGCGTGGAGGACCGGCACGCGGCGATGCCGGCCCTCCACGTCAACTTCAAGGTGAAAGAGCGGCGCCATCCCGACCTCTTCGCGCTCTCGGTCGTGGAACGCATTCTCGGCGCGGGCGAAACGGGTCGGCTCTGGCGCCGGCTCGTGAAGGACGATTCGCTCGCCCTGTCGCTGTCGGTGTCGCTCGACGAGCGCCGCGGCCCCTCGCTGTTCCGCGTCTTCTCACTGGCACGACCCGGCGTGACTCTCGAACGCCTCGAAGCCGAGATCCTCGGCGATCTCGAGCGCTTTGCCGCGGACGGGCCGACGCCGCGCGAGATGGAGCGGGCGCGGCGGCTCCTCCTCGCGAGCGCCGTGCGCGCCACGCAGACGACGCAGGCGATCGCCTTTCTGCTCTCCGAGTACGGCCTCTACGACGGCGACCCGGGTCTGTTCCGCCACGACGTCGAGGCGGTCCTCGCGCTGGACGCCGCAGCGGTAAAGGACGCCGCGGCGCGGCTCCTCGTCGCCACGAGCCGGTCCGTCGTGACGGTCGTGCCCAGCGAAGCCAAAGAGGCCGCATGAGCGCGACGCGCCGCCTGCCCCCGCCTCCTTCGCCCCCGCTGCCCTTCGTCCTGCCGACCTTCACCGGCGCGAGACTGGCGAACGGCCTGGCCGTGCGCGCGGCCCGCTGGGGCCGCCGCCCCACCGTGGCGGTCTCGGTGCTCTTTCCCGGCGCGGGCAGCGCGGCGGACCCGCCGGGAAGGGAGGGCATGGCCGAGATCACGGGCGACACGTTCCTCGGCGGAACCCGGAGGCGCGACGCCCGCGGGCTCGCCGAGGCGCTCGACGACCTCGCCGCGATTCTCGAGGTGTCCGCCGGCAGCGACTCGTCCGTCGCGCGCCTCTCCATCCTCGAGAAGGACCTCGACGATGGGCTCGCCCTCCTCGCCGAAGTCCTGACGGAGTCCACGTTTCCCGAGGACGAGTTCGAGAAGAACCGCAGACGCCAGATCGACGTGCTCGCCGAGCAGCGCTCCGAACCGGACTTCCTCGCCCGAGAGCGCCTTCTCGACCGGCTCTACCCCGGCCACCCGTATGGCCGCCTCACGGCGACGGAAAAGGGCCTCGAGGCGCTCACCCGGGACGAGATCGCCGCGTTCGCGGCGACGCGCTTCTCGCTCTCCCATGCCACGCTCATCCTCGCTGGCGCGGCGGATCCGGACACGCTCCTCCGGTCGGCTTCCCGCGCCTTCGAGGGGCTTGCCGCCGGCCTCCGGGTGCCGGCCGACACGGTTCCTCCTCCGCCGCGCATCGACGGCTTCTCGATCCACCTCGTGAACCGGCCCGGCTCCGTGCAGACAAACCTCCTGTTCGCGCGGCCGGCGCTCGCGCGCCGCAATCCGCGCTTCACGACGGCCCTCGTCGCGAATCAGTCGCTCGGGGGCGGCGCCTCCTCACGTCTCTTCCACGTCCTCCGCGAGGAGCGCAGCCTGACCTATGGCGCGTACTCGTCCCTGTCCGCCCGGGTCGCGGGCGGACAGTTCAGCGCTTCGATCGACTGCCGGACCGAGGTGACGCGCGAGGCCTGCTCGGGCCTCTTCGACCTCATCCGCGCGTTCGCGGCGGGAGGGCCGACCGGGGAGGAGCACGAGCGTTCGCGGAAATACCTGCTGGGCAGCTTCCCTATCCCGCGCGAGACGCCCGGCGGGGTCGCCCAGGACGAGATCTCGCGCCTCCTGCACGGATTGCCCGAAGACGAATGGGCCACATGGCGGGACCGGGTCGGCGCGGTGTCACGGCAGGAAGCGTGCCGTGTGGCGGAGGATTTTTTCGATCCCGACACCGGCATCCTCGCCGCGGTTGGGGACGCGAAGGTGATCCGGCCCGTCCTCGAGTCGTTCGGCGACACGACACTCTGGGACGCGGACGGCCCGCGAGCGTAACTCCTAGGGCTTCCGGCGGGCCTCCTCGGCGGAATACTCTCCCGACTCGCGCCGGTGGAATCGCGCGGCCCGCGCGTCCTGCGTCCGGCGAAGCCGCGTGCGGAACGTCAGCACCTCGAGTTGTCGAAGGCGTTCCGCTTCGCCGGTGCGGTGACGCTGCTGGTGGCGGGCGACGGCAAGAAGAAGCGCGCTCTTCACATACTCGCGCCGCTCATCCGGGCGGCCGAAACGCTTCTCGAAACCCCGCGTCCAGGGAAGCCGCAGCGCGAACGCATCCTCCTCGGGCAGGAGACCCAGCGTCACCTCCTCGGTGAGCTCGCGCGAGACGCGCGAACGTTCGGCGAGGAGCGCGGGCGCCCACACGAGGACCGCGGCCGCGAGCGCGGCCGCGACGACGAGGGGCTCGAGGCGGCGCGGGACCCCTGCGAAAAGCCCCGCGAGCGCCGTCACGAGCAATGCGGGCACGAGCGCGGCGCACGTCCACGCGATCCACTCGCGCCAGCCGGCCTCGGCGCTTGCGCGCGTGGCCTCCGCGGCGAACGCCGAGACGGCCGCCAGAACGATGGCGGCGAGCGCGGACGCCTGTAATCCCGGCAGATGTCGTCCCGCAACCGCGGCCGCCAACGCGGCGCCGGTGGCGACCAACGCGCCTGTCGCCATGCCGTCGCCTGTGATCGCGGGCCACGTCCGCGCCGCTCCTGTCGCGATGAGCGCCACGAGACCTGCCGCAAGGATCCAGGTCCCGTTCGCCGTGGGCATGCCGGCGATCCGGAGCCCGAAGACGGCGAATCCCGCGAGCACGCCGGTGACGAACGACGCGGCTCGATTCGCGGTCCGGCGTGCGAGAAGCAGCGCGACCATCGCGGCGCCGGCCCTCAGAACGATCTCGGTGCTCACGGCAGGGGCTTCTTCAGGAAGTAGAGGCGCGTCGCATCCACGTCCCGGCGGATTTGTGCCGTGAGGTCCAGCATGGACGAAAACGTCTGCTCGTCGCGCACACGGTCGAAGAAGCACAAGCGCACGCGCTCACCGTAGACGTCCGACGAGAAGTCGAGGATGTAAGACTCGACCGTCGTCGCGAAATCCTCGTACACCGTGGGCCGGCATCCGATGTTCGTCACACACGGAAACGTGCGCTCGAACGACTCGATCCGCACGGAGGAGAAGTAGACCCCGTCCTTCGGGAACAGTTCGTTGTCGGGCTTGAGGTTCATCGTCGGGAACCCGATCTTGCGCCCCATGCGGTCGCCTTTGGCGATGATCCCGTCCATCGCGTAGGGGCGCCCGAGAAGCTCCCGCGCCGCGGCCATGTCGCCCTCGTGGAGCGCGTTCCTGATGCGGGTCGACGAGATGGCGCCGCTCGCGTCGCTCACGTCCGCGAGGCCCGCCACGCGGAAGCCCGCCGCCTCGCCCAAAGCGCGCAGAACGTCCAGGTTCCCGCCACGCTCGTTTCCGAAGATGAAACGTGCGCCGACGTGCACCTCCCGCACCGCGAGCCGCTTCACAAGAAGCTCTTTGACGAAGCTCTCGGCCGGCGTGAGCGAGAAATCCCGCGTGAACGGCACGAGGACGAGGGCGTCGATGCCGCAGGCCTCGATCGCCTCCTCCCGCTGGCGCAGCGTCTGGATCATCTTCGGGGCGCGCTCGGGGTGCAGGACCTTGAGCGGATGCGGGTCGAAGCTCACGACGACGCTCGGGGCGCCCAGCTCCCGCGCGCGGGCCGCCACGGTTCTGAGCATGGCCTGGTGGCCGCGATGCACGCCGTCGAAGTTTCCGACGGTGACGACGCCGCCGCGCGGAAGGTCGACGGGGCGGTAAGGATCTTTGACGACCTGCAAGCCGGCGGATCTTAAGCGACGATCTTGCCGACGAGGTCGTAAGGGTGCGCTTCCGTGATCTTCACGCGCACGATCTCCCCGACTCGGGGCGTCCAGCCCGCCGGCACGTCGTTCACGAGGACGCGGCCGTCGATCTCCGGCGCCTGGCCGGCCAAGCGGGCCTCGAGGAGCATTTCCGTCTCACCGCTCGGCCCCTCGAGGAGGGCGTCGAACGACTTGCCGCGCTTCGCGCGGTTCTTCGAAAGTGAGATCTTCTGCTGGAGCTCCATGAGCGCCGCGCGGCGCTCCTCCTTCAATTCCTGCGGCACCGGATCGCCCAGCGCCTCGGCGCCCGAGCCGGGCTCTGGTGAGTACGTGAAGACGCCCGTGTTGTCGAAGCGCACGGCCTCGAGGAACTCTTTCACTTTTAAGAAATCTTCTTCCGTCTCCCCCGGGAAGCCCACGATGAACGTCGAGCGCAGCGCGATGTCCGGGACGATTTCGCGGATTTCCGCGAACTGCTTCCGATAGCCCGCCGCGTCGCCTCCGCGTTTCATCGCGGAGAGGATGCGCCGCGAGACGTGCTGGAGGGGCATGTCGACGTACGGCACGAAACGCGGCGATTTCGCCATCAGTTCGAAGACCGAGAAATGGAGCGTTTTCGGATATGCGTAGAGGAAGCGGATCCACGGGAACGAGGTCTCCTGAAGAAGCGCCTTCACGAGCCCCGTGAGGCCGGTCCGGCCGAGGCCGAGATCCTCGCCGTAGCGCGTCGTGTCCTGCGAGATGAGGACGAGCTCCTTCACGCCCTGCGCCTCGAGGCTTTGCGCCTCCCTCACGAGCGACGCGATCGTGCGCGAGCGCATGAGGCCGCGCATCTGGGGGATCGTGCAGAACGTGCAAGGGTTGTTGCAGCCTTCGGAGACCTTCAGGTACGCGTACCCCTTGCGGTGCGTGAGAACGCGTGGCGCCAGATCGTCGTAGAGGCGCGTCGCGAGCGGTTTGTCGCTGAAGCGCGGCAGCGACGGCAGGCCCAACGCCGCTGCGGGAGCCTTCTCCAGCTCGTCGAGGCCGATGAAATGGTCCACCTCGGGAATCTCGGCGGCGAGGTCTCTCCCGTACTTCTGCACCATGCAGCCCGCCACGACGACGCGGTCGATCTCCCCCGCCTCCTTGCGGGCCACCTCGCGGAGGATCGCTTCGACAGACTCCTCCTTGGCCGAATCGATGAAGCCGCATGTGTTCACGATGACGACGCGCGACTTCTCCGGATCCGTCAGGGTCATCCCCTCCCGCTGGAGATGGCCCAGCATCACCTCGGTATCGACGAGGTTCTTCGGGCATCCCAGAGAGACGATGCCCACGGATGGAAGGGGAAGAAAAGAAGAGTTTTTCATTGAAGAGGTAAGGGGGATCGGAGCCTCGCGCGCGAGCGGCCCCCGCGCGACGGCGTATACGGGATTCTACATCCACGTCTTCGCGAGGTCGCCGAAACGGGTGCCCGGATCCGCGAGGCCGCGGCGGTCACGCTTCGGGCTGGCCATCAGCGGAAGAATCCGGCGATCTTGTCGATGTGTGCGATCAATCCAGAGGCGACGAGACTGCCAGCCGTACCCTCCAGAATGTTGCGACACGACGCCAGCGCTTCGCGCCAAGCCTCCGATCACACTCGAAAACCGACCGAAAATGCCGCTCGAACCGGAGTTGGCACACCTCGCACAGGGCCGGCGCCTACCAGCCAATTGGTTAGTTATTGGGGCTTAATTGTCAGCCGCCGATGGGTCCAGTTCCGGTGCAACACTCAAGAATGAACGAAAATAGCGCATTAAACATGTCGTCCTCCTAGACAAGCTCAAGTGAGCAAATGGCGAATTGGTCACCGCTGAGTTCTTTCAGAGGTGGGCTATATACACGGACAGACGGGGGCACACCTTTGACCCCCCCCCCGAAAAAGAACTATTTTGGGGTACCCAGTTCATGGCACCCGCCCCCCTACCCGGTGTACGTTTTCTCTAGACCGTTCAGCGACCGTTCGCCACGAGACGGAACGGCTTGTAGGCCACTCGGACGCCGCGATCGCGCGCCTCGGCGAACCGGGCGACATGCGCGAGAAGCTCGTAGCTGACCGAGCGGTCGTCCACGGAGGCGAACAGCTCGCGAAGAGCCGGATCATGCTCGACCGAGGCCAAATTCGAAGAGGCCCGAAGCTGTTCGACACGCTCCAGCATCTCCGCTTCCCGGCCGAGGCGTCCGAAGCACTCGGCGACTCGCAGGTCCGCCGACAGAACACGTTGCGCGATCCCGTCCGCGTCGGCAGAGAGCCGCTGGAATGCGGCGAGCGCCCGAACGACGTTGCCCTTGAGCAGTTCGATCGAAGCGAGGCCATAGCGAACGATGAGGAGGCTCACCTTCATTTCGAGGCGCCGAGCGATCATCAGGGCCTTCGCGTAGGTCGACTTCGCCGCGTCGAAGCGCGACAGGCGAACGAGTGCATAGCCCCGATTGATGAGGGTCGAGGCGTAGGCAGCTCCATCCTTCTCCGGGTGAAGACTACGGAGAGCACTATCAAAAAAGCCGAGTGCGGCGGCTGAACTACCCCGATTCAAAAGAAGCGTTCCGATCGCCCCCTCTGCCCTTCCCTGCCAGTTCTCCTGCCCGTAGAGCTGGAACTCGGAATGCGCGCCGCGCAAGAGCTTCCAGGCAGCCCTCGAGCCGGACTCGAAGCTCGCCGCGGACCCTTCGAAGTAGTCCGCCAGCGCCAGCGCGAAGCTGTCCTCGCCGGCTTCCACGAACCTGACCCGGGCCTTCTGCGCCGCCACACGCGCTTCGGAGGGCTTTCCAAGGAAGTTCAGCGCATTCGACTCCAGGAGCCCGGCCTCCCCGAGCACCTGCTCCCGGCAGACGGGCTGCGCTGGGCCCTTGTCTTTGAGGTATGGAAGGCTGCGAGTCGCCTCCGAGACCGCCCGCGCGAGCTCGACGTACATCGCCGGGTCGCTCGAGACTTTCGGCATCGCGAGCTGACACGTATACAGGTACGCGTAGCCGCGGCAGGGATCGGCCTCGAGCATCCCGAGCAGCTCTTTCGCCTTCTCCAGGCCTTTCTCCGCGGCCGCCTTCACGATGTCGTTCGCGAGCTGCCGGCCGTCGTGGGCCAGGCGGCCGAGACGGTCGACGGGGCGGCTTTTCTTCTTGAACTTGAGGAGGAACTCCTCCCGCTCGCCGGCCGGGGCGTCGTCCTCCGGAAGCTCTTCGAAGAAGGCGTCGAACTCTTCCTTCGTTTCGCGCGCCTTCGAGAGCGCGCGGATGTCATCGAGGTGCTTCCCGCAGGACCTGCAGCCCGTTTCGACATGAGCCTTCACGTGCGCCGTCAGCTCAGTCGTCCCCTCGGTGACGAGCTCGAAAAGCTCCCACTGCTCGGGATGCGAGGAAGTAGGGGCCTCCCGGTATTCCCCGCTCATGCAAGCACCTTTCGCATTTTTTCGAGGCAGCCCCAGATGCGCTTCCAGACGGTCTTCTTCGAGTAACCCGTGGCCTTCGTCATGTCGGCCAGGCTGTATTCCTGCCCGAAGTAGAGCCGCACGATGCGCTTGCACTTCGGCCCGGCGCTCCGGATCGCCTTGTTGACCATGCGCACGGCCTCGAGGCGCGCCGTGACCTTCTCGCACTGGGGATCGGGGACGTCCATCCCTTCCGGCATCTGCTGGACGCTGCGCTCTCTCGCCATCGCGATGTTCAGGCAGGTGTTGAGGAACGCGATCTTCACGTAGCCGATCGGGTCCTTCACGCGCGGGTCGCGCGCGAGAACGCGCATGTAGACGGTCTGAACGGCGTCTTCCGCCTCTTCGCGGCTGAAGTTGTACTTCCTCACCGCGAGGCCGATGAGCTTCGGCCGGAGGATGTTGTTCAGCGCGGTCCAGTCCCACTCGCCTGGCGTGACGCCCGCGGCCTCGGAGGAGACGTCATCGGAGGCGGGAACCTCGTCGGAAAGCACGGCGCGCAGGACCGACGCTTCAGACATCGAACCGCCACCGGCGAGCGCCGGCGTCAAACCCGTGCCTTCCGTCGTGTCCCACGTCGTCACGGACGACTCCAAATCGGGAACCCGCGCCCGTATTTACCGCGGGCGAGGAATCCCAAAACCAAACGTCCTCTGGATTTTGCCACAGAACGACGCATGTCAAGAAGAAAACTGAGGGTCTTTCGGGGGTTCCTGGCGTATGATTTTCCACAGCGCCGGGATCGCGTCGAGCGACCCGGACGCGTAAACGGTTTCGGCCTTTTCAAACGGCGTCTTACTTTTCTGGAGAAGATAGCCATGTCCACTGCGCCCGCGTCCCCCCAGCGCAAAGTCACGCTTCACACCCTTCAGGCGAAGAAAGAGCGCGGTGAGCCGATCACGATGCTCACGGCGTACGACTTCCCCACGGCCCGCGCCCTCGACCGCGCGGGCGTCGACGCGATTCTCGTGGGTGACTCGCTCGGCATGGTCGTCCTCGGATACGACACGACGTTGCCCGTCACGATGGAGGACATGCTCCACCATGCCCGCGCCGTGGCGCGCGGCGCGCGGGTCGCGCATCTCGTCGGCGACATGCCGTTCCTCTCCTACCAGACCTCGGTGGGCGAGGCGATGCGTAACGCGGGCCGGTTCCTCCAGGAAGGCGGCATGAACGCCGTCAAGCTCGAAGGCGGGCGCGAGGTCGTGCCGGCGGTCCGGGCCATCGTCGCCGCTGGAATCCCGGTCGTGGGTCACATCGGCCTGACGCCGCAGAAGGTGAACCAGCTCGGCGGCTTCCGCACGCAGGGCAAGTCGGCCGCCGCGGCGCGGACGCTCCTCGAGGACGCGCACGCTCTGGAAGACGCCGGCTGCCATATGCTCGTTCTCGAAGCGATCCCCGACCGCCTGGCCGGGCTCATCACGCGGCGCCTCTCGATTCCCACGATCGGGATCGGCGCAGGGGCCGCATGTGGCGGCCAGGTTCTCGTGACGCACGATCTGCTCGGCCTCACGGACGGCTTCGCGCCGAAGTTCGTCAAGCGCTATGCGAACTTTCACGACGAGATGGCCCGGGCGTTCGCCGCGTACATCGAAGACGTGTCCGCCCGGCGCTTTCCCGAGGCGGCGCACGCCCACGAGCTGGACGAAGACGTCTTCCGCGCGCTCGCGCACGAGTGGGACGGCGCGCTCGCGCACTGACCCAATGAGAATCCACATCCTGGGAACGGGGGCCCTGGCCTGCCTTTTCGGAGCGCGCCTCACGCGCGTGGCCCACGTCACGCTCGCCGGAACCTGGACGGAAGGCATCGCGGCGGTCGCAAAGAGCGGGATCGTCCTCCAGACTCCGGACGGAGAAGAGACCTTCGACGCAGCGGCCGTTCATCTCGGGACGCCGCTGCCCCCCGCGGATCTCGTTCTCGTCCTCGTGAAGGCCTGGCAGACGGATCGCGTTGCGAGCGAGGTTCCGGCGCTGACCGCCCGAAACGGCCACGTTCTCACGCTCCAGAACGGGCTCGGAAACGTCGAAAAGCTCGGCGCGCGGGCCTATCTCGGCGTGACGGCGGTCGGCGCGACGCTGCTTGGCCCCGGGCACGTGCGCACGGGCGGCGATGGACCCACACATATCGCCGGCCCGGACCTTCTCGCCGAAGTGCTCCGTTCCGCGGGTTTCGATTCCCACGCCGTCGATGCGGCCCAGGGCGCCGCGCTCGCATGGGGAAAGCTCGCCGTGAACGCCGGCATCAACGCCCTCAGCGCGATCCTGAACGTACCGAACGGCGAGCTCCTCGCGCGTCCCGAGGCCCTCAGGCTGATGGAGCAGGCGGCGAACGAAGTCGCGGCGGTCGCCCGCGCGAAGGGAATCGCGCTTCCGTTCGCGGATGCCGCCGCGGAAGCGCGGCGCGTCGCGGCGGCCACGGCGTCGAACCTCTCTTCNNGAAGAGCTTCGGCGGCTGGTCGCCGCGGGCGTCGCGGCATGAGAGTCCTCACGGCCATCTCCGACGTGCGCGCCTTCCGCGCCTCCCAGGGCGGCACGCTCGGCCTCGTGCCGACGATGGGCGCCCTCCACGCGGGCCATCTGTCGCTCGTGACGCGGGCGCGAAGCGAGAACGAGAACCTCGCCGTGAGCATTTTCGTCAACCCGGCCCAGTTCGGCCCGGCGGAAGACCTCGCGGCCTATCCGCGAACGCTCGAAAGCGACCTCGCGCTCCTCGCTCCGCTCGGTGCGGACGTCGTCTGGGCTCCGTCGCCGGGCGACGTCTACCCGCCGGGCTTTCAGACCTGGATCACCGTGGACGAGGTGAGCGCGCCCCTGGAAGGCGCCCGCCGCCCCGGCCACTTTCGCGGCGTCGCGACCGTTGTGGCGAAGCTCTTCCACGTCTTCGAGCCGGACCGGGCCTACTTCGGGCAGAAGGACGCGCAGCAGGTGGCGGTGATCCGGAGAATGGTGCGCGACCTCTCCTTTCCCGTCGACATCGTCGTGTGCCCGACCGTGCGCGAGAAGGACGGACTCGCCCTGAGCAGCCGGAACGTCACTCTCGGGCCCGAAGAGCGCCGCGCGGCGCCCGTGATCCACCGCGCCCTCGAGGCTGCGCGCGCCGCCTTCGAATCCGGCGAGCGCGATGCGCGCCGGCTGCGCGCGATCCTGTCGGAGACGCTCTCGGCCGAGCCCCTCGCGCGCCCGGACTATTGTTCCGTCGCCGACACCATGACGCTCGCCGAGCTCGAGCATGTCGAGGGCGCCGCGCTCGTCTCCCTGGCCGTGCGCGTCGGAAAGACGCGACTCATCGACAACGTCGTTCTCGGAGGAACCTGATGCTCCTCGCCATCGACGCCGGAAACACCAACATCACGCTCGGCCTCTACGAGGGCGCGAAGCCGGGCCCGAGATGGCGCCTCGCGACCGTGCACGACCGCACGGCCGACGAATACGGCCTCCTGCTCGACGATCTCCTCGAGCACGCGGGCTTCGAGGTCGAAGCCGTCGACGCCGTCGTCATGGCCTCGGTCGTCCCGCCTCTGACGGGCGTCCTCGAAGAGGCCGCGACGCGCTATCTCGGCCGGGTTCCGCTCGTCGTGGACGCCGGCGTCAAGACGGGCGTGCGCATCCGGTACGACGATCCGAAGCAGGTCGGCGCGGACCGTGTGGTGGACGCCGTCGCGATCCGCCATCTCTACGGCGGACCCGCGTGCTGCGTCGACTTCGGCACCGCCACGACCTTCGACGCCATCTCCGTCGAAGGCGACTACCTGGGCGGCGCCATCGCGCCCGGCATCGGCATCGCGGCCGACGCCCTCTTCCAGCGCGCGGCGAAACTTCCTCGCGTGGATCTCCTGCGCCCGCCGGCTCTCATCGGAAAGAACACCGTGCATTCCCTCCAGTCGGGACTGCTGTTCGGGTACGTGAGCCTCGTGGAGGGAATGGTGGCGCGCTTCCGGAAGGAGCTCGGACCGGACATGAAGGTGGTCGCCACGGGCGGCCTCGCCGAGACGGTCGCCAAGGAGACGACGGCAATCGACATCGTGGCCCCATGGCTGACGCTCGACGGCCTGCGCATCGTGCACGAAATGAATGCGGGCGACTGACATGGACGTGATCCCGGTCCTCCGTGGCAAGAGAATCCTGCTCGGCGTCAGCGGCTCCATCGCGGCATACAAGGCGGCCGAGCTCGCGAGCCGGCTGACGCAGGCCGGTGCGCGCGTGGACGCGATCCTGACGGCGGCCGCGTCCCGGTTCGTCACGCCGCTCACCTTCCAGTCCCTCACGGGCCGGCCCGCACCCGCGGATCTCTGGAGTGAGGACGCGCACGTCCTGCACGTGGGACTCGCCGACGGGGCGGATCTCCTTCTCATCGCTCCCGCCACCGCCGACATCCTCGCGAAGCTCGCGCACGGGCTCGCCGACGACCTGCTCACCGTGACCGCCCTCGCCGCGCGGTGCCCGCTCCTGATCGCTCCCGCGATGGATGCCGGCATGTTCGAGCATCCCGCCGTGCAGGCGAACCTCACGGCGCTCCTGGCGCGCGGCGCCACCGTGATTGGCCCCGCCGGGGGCCGGATGGCCTCGGGCCTCACCGGACGCGGACGCATGCTCGAGCCGGAGGAGATCCTCGGACACGTCCGGCGCGCGGCGGGCCGGAGCGGTCCGCTCGCCGGGCGGCATGTCGTCGTGACGGCCGGAGGCACGGAAGAGCCGATCGATCCCGTGCGCAGCCTGTCAAACCGGTCTTCCGGCAAGCAGGGCTTCGCGGTGGCGCAGGCTGCCCTCGACCGGGGCGCGAACGTGACCCTCGTGGCCGCGCCTTGCTCTTTGCCCACGCCGGTCGGCGCCTCGCGCATCGACGTCTCCACCGCGCACGAGATGGCCCATGCCGTCCTCGAGGCGTCGGCCGGCGCGGACGCTCTCGTCATGGCCGCGGCGGTCGCGGACTTCCGGCCGGCGAGGCCCGCGGATCACAAGTTGAAAAAGGACGCGGGCCTGCCGGTGCTCGAGCTCGAGCGCACGACCGACATCCTCCGGGCCGTCGCAGAGGTGCGCGCGCGGACCGGGCGGCCCGCATGCGTCGTCGGGTTCGCCGCCGAAACGGGCGACCTTCTCGCGAACGCGAGAAAGAAGCTGCAGGAGAAACGACTCTCCCTCGTCGTGGCGAACGATGTCTCGAAGCCGGATGCCGGATTCGGCGCCGACACGAACCGGGTCACGCTGATCGATTCCGCGGGAGCGGACGAGCTGCCTCTGCTCTCGAAAGCCGAGGTCGCGGAGAGAATCCTCGATCGCGTGGGGGCGCTGCTCACCCGGGACTAATCCCACCGTCCCGGCATAGAATCGCGCCTCCCTCTGGAGGTGACGTATGGCTTCTCCGGCCCCAACCGCCCCGCCCGCCAAGGCCCGGAGCGCGTCTTCCCCGTCCCACGCGCCCGACACCCCCGTGCTCTCCAACTTCATCGGCGGGATGTGGGTCGACGCGCGCCCCTCCGGCACGGTCGACGTCTTCAACCCCGCGACCGGCGCGGTCATCGCGAAGACGCCGCTCTCGACACGGGGCGACGTGGACGCCGCCGTCGCGGCCGCGAAAGCGGCGTTTCCGGCGTGGCGCGCGACACCC
>PLZI01000124.1 GCA_003152095.1 Acidobacteriota bacterium
CCCCGACGCGGTCGGGACCGTCGTCACGTTCGGCCGCCTCGGGACGGCCGCGGGGGGCCGCCACTGGCCCTGGGAGACGCCGATCGCGCGGACGTTCCAGCTTGACGCCGCGTTCTGGGCGGCCGCGCTCCTCGCCGCGGGAGCCGCCGCACGGGACCTCGCGCGCCGACGGCCGGCGGCGTGGCGCGAAGAGCCCGCCGTCTGGGCGCTCCTCTTTCTCGCGCTCACACTCGGGTTCCCGTTCCTGCACCCGATGCCGTGGCCGTACATGCTTGCGCTGCCCGCGCCCTTCGCCTCGATTCTCGTCGCGGGGCGGGCGCCGGCGTGGCTCGAGGGCCGGCGCCGGGCCGCGGTCCTTGGCGCCGCCGCGGCCGCCATTGCCGTGCAGACCTTCTTCCTCCACGCGCCGGTGGGCGCCGCGTACTGGACCTCGCTCGCCTCGCCTCGCGGCCCGGAGGTCGAAGCGCTACGGACGCTGCGCCGGCTCGCGTCGCCGGGGGAGAGAGTCTTCGATCCGTCCGGGATGGCCTACTTCCTGCCGCCCTGCACTCGCGAGTGGTACCTCGACACGCTCTTCCAGCCGGGCGCGATCCGCGGCGCCTGGATGGCTGGGGTTCCGTCGCTGAGCCCGGCCGAGTGCCCGTGGGTCCTCTTCACGTACCGGCTCGAGATGCTGCCAGCGCCGGCGCAGGCCCGCCTCGCGTCCGGGTGGGAGAGGCGGGCCTGGGGACTCGGTCTACGCCGGGGAGACCCCCGCCTCGCGGACCTGCCGCCGGCACGCCGGGGCGACGAAATCACGACGTTCTGGTGAGCGACGCATAATCGCCTCTTCATGCCGCGCGTGACCGTACTCGGAGCCGGCCTCGTCGGCTCCCTCATCTCCTGGACTCTCGCGGCCGACGGCTGGGAAGTCCTCGTCTGCGATCGCTCGGAAGACGCCCTCGGGGCGCTCGTGGGATTGCCGCGGGTCGCGACCGCGCGCCTCGACCTCGGTCAGGGGGCGTCAATCGCCGCGGCCGTCGCGTCCGCCGACGTCGTCGTCGGCGCCGTGCCCGGGTTCCTCGGGCACGCGATGCTCAAGACGGTGATCGACGCCGGCAAGCCGGTGGCCGACATTTCTTTCGCCCCCGAGGACCCGTTCGCGCTGGACGGCCTCGCGAAGGAGAGGGGCGTTCCCGCGATCGTGGACTGCGGCGTCTCGCCGGGCCTGTCGAACCTCGCGTGCGGGCGCGCGGCCGGGCGGCTCGACGTCGTCGATTCCATCGTCATCTCCGTCGGCGGCCTCCCGTTCCGCCGCGTGCCGCCGTGGGAGTACCGCATTGTGTTCTCCGCGACCGACGTCATCGAGGAGTACACGCGCCCGGCGCGCCTCGTCGAGGACGGGCGCATCGTCACGAAGCCCGCCCTGTCGGAGGTGACCCGCTTCGACCTGCCGGGCGTCGGAACGCTCGAGGCGTTCCTGACGGACGGCCTCCGCACCGTCCTTTCGACGGTGAAGGCGCGGAATCTGCGCGAGCAGACGCTGCGCTGGCCGGGACACGCCGAGAAGATGCGCCTCCTGCGCGACACCGGCTTTCTCCGGGACGAGCCCGTCGCGGCGGGCGGCACGCACGTGGCGCCGCGCGCGGTCGCCGAGGCGCTCCTCTTCGCCCTGTGGAAGAGACCCGAGGGCGAAGAGGAGTTCACCGTCCTCAACGTCGAGTCGCGCGGCTCGCGCGCGGGCCGGCCGGTGCGCCTCGTCCACGACCTCTTCGACCGCACCGACGTGAAAACGGGCGCAACGTCGATGGCGCGCACGACGGGCTTCCCGTGCGTCATCGCGGCGCAGCTCCTCGCGTCACGCTCGCTCCGCAAACCCGGCGTGTTTCCGCTGGAGTTGCTCGGCGCGCGGCCCGAACTCTTTGCGGCCTTCGTCGAGGGGCTGGCCGCGCGGGGCGTCGCCTTCTCGGAGACCGAGGAGGATCCGTGGCCGCGTTGAAGAACCCGATGGGGCGTTTTCCGGGCTCCGAGAGATCGGCCGGACGGGTCCGCGAAGAGCGGCCGAAGCTCCCGAAGTCCGAGCGCCTGCGGGCGCTCCTGCCGGACATCAAGGCGCTCGTCGCTCCCCGCAAGGGAATCCTCGCCTTCGGCTTCGTCCTCATGGCGATCAACCGCGTGTCGGGACTCGTCCTGCCCGCCTCGACGAAGTTCCTGATCGACGACGTGATCGGCAAGCGGCGCACGGACATGCTTCTGCCGCTCCTCGGCGCCGTGATCGCGGCGACGCTCGTTCAGGGCGTCACGTCGTTCTCTCTGACGCAGGTCCTCTCGAAAGCCGCCCAGCGCCTCATCGCCGAGCTTCGGCGGAAGGTGCAGGCGCACATCGGGCGGCTGCCCGTGGCCTTCTACGACGCGAACAGGACCGGCGCGCTCGTGTCGCGAATCATGTCGGACGTCGAGGGCGTGCGGAACCTCATCGGCACGGGCCTCGTCGAGTTCGCGGGCGGCCTCCTGACGGCGGCGATCGCGCTCGTCGTGCTCTTCCGGATCAGCACGACGATGACCCTTCTCGCGTTCGCGTTCCTCGTGGGCTTCGGCGTCGTCCTGAACCGGGCCTTCGGCACGATCCGTCCGATCTTCCGGGAGCGCGGAAAGATCAACGCGGAGGTCACCGGCCGCCTCATGGAATCGCTCGGCGGCGTGCGCGTCGTCAAGGGCTACCACGCCGAAGAGCGGGAGGAGAAGGTTTTCGCCTCGGGCGTGCAGCGCCTTCTCGACAACGTCCTCAAGACGCTCACGTCCACGAGCATCATGAGCCTCTCGTCGACCGTCATGCTGGGGGTCGTGGGCGCGGTCGTCATGTACGTGGGGACGCGCCAGATCGTCGCAGGCACGCTCACGCTCGGCGGGTTCTTCACGTACACGATTTTCATGGGCTTCCTCGTGGCGCCCATTTTCCAGATCGTCGCGATCGGAACGCAGCTCACGGAGGCGCTCGCGGGGCTCGAAAGGACGCGCGAGATTCTCGCCGAGAAGCCCGAGGACGCCGATCCGCGCCGCACGGTCACGCTTCCGGAAATCGCGGGCGACGTGCTGTTCGAGGACGTGAAGTTCGCGTACGAAGAAGGGAAGGAGGTGCTCCATGGAGTCTCCTTCCAGTCGCCGCCAGGGACGGTGACCGCGCTCGTCGGGCCCTCGGGTTCGGGCAAGAGCACGATCATCGGTCTCGTGGCCGCTTTCCACGTTCCGACGGGCGGCGCCGTGCGCGTGGATGGCGTGGACCTCTCGACGGTGCGCCTCGACTCCTATCGGACGGCGCTCGGTGTCGTCCTGCAGGAGACCTTCCTCTTCGACGGCACGATCCGAGAGAACGTCGCGTTCTCGCGCCCGGAAGCCACGGAAGAGCAGATCCTGAGAGCGTGCCGCATCGCGCGCGTGGACGAGTTCGCCGAGGGGTTCGAGAAGAGGTACGACACGATCGTGGGCGAGCGTGGCGTGAAGCTCTCGGGCGGGCAGCGCCAGCGCGTGTCCATCGCGCGCGCGATCCTCGCGGACCCGCGCATCCTCATCCTCGACGAGGCGACGTCCAGTCTCGATTCCGAGTCCGAGGCGCTCATCCAGGAGGGGCTGTCGTTCCTCATGAAGGGGCGCACGACGTTCGTCATCGCGCATCGGCTTTCCACGATCCGGCGGTCGGACCAGATCCTCGTCGTCGAAGGCGGCCTCATCGTCGAGCGCGGCACGCACGCGGTGCTCTACGCGGCCCGCCGCCGCTACTACGAGATGTACACGAAGCAGCACGGCGTCGAGAGCAACCTGTTCCTTGCGCCGGGAGAGGGCGACGACAACCCTTCCGCGCCGGACGCGAACGGCGAGAAGGAATCGGACGCGCCCGCGCTCGCCGAGGCGGTGAATCTCATTCGGCGGCCGGCAGGTTGAGGGAAGCCTTACGGGACGGGCTGAGTTCCCGCAGCGCGGCCCTGGCGCTCCTGGCCCTGGTCGTCGCGAACGCGAACCGCTGACCGGGGTCCGCCGGCTCTGCCTGATACGGGAGCATCATGGCCGTACGTCCGCGCGGCCCTCAGGTTATGAAGGGGTGCGTCCCGCCGGCCCGGCCGGTGAGGAACGTCCCGAGAGCAGGAGGACCGCCCATGAAGATCCTGATCGCCGATGCATTCGACGAGTCCCTTCCCGGCCGCCTCGCCCCGTTCGGCGAGGTGCTCACCGACCCCGCACGCCTCAAGGACGCCGAAGTGGTCCTCGTACGCTCGAAGACGAAGGTGACGCGCGAGTTCCTGAACGGGGCGCCGAACCTGAAGCTCGTGATCCGGGGCGGCGTCGGCCTCGACAACGTCGACATCCAGGCCTGCCGCGAGCGCGGGATCGACGTGAAGAACACGCCGCGCGCGTCCTCGGTCGCCGTGGCGGAGCTCACGATGGCGCTCATGCTCGCCGTCCCGAGCCGCCTCGTCGAAGGGCACACCGGCCTCAAGCAGGGGCGCTTTCTCAAGAAGGAGCTCAAGCGCACCGAGCTCTTCGGCAAGACGCTCGGCCTCGTCGGCGCCGGCCTGATCGGCACGGAGGTCGCGCGGCGGGCCCAGGCTTTCGGGATGAAGGTCATCGCCTACGACCCGCAGATCGCGAATCACGCCCTCGCCGAACTCGTGGACGACCTCGACGAGCTTTTCCACCGCGCCGACTTCATCAGCCTCCACGTCCCGGCCACGGCCGAGACGCGCGGGCTCGTGAACGAGCACACGCTCGCCAAGATGAAGGACGGCGTCGTGATCGTGAACACCGCCCGCGGCTCGATCGTCGTGGAGGCCGAGCTCGCCGCTGCGCTCGCGTCTGGGAAGGTGCGCGCCTACGCGACGGACGTCTTCCTGAGCGATCCGCCCGACCCGAACAGCCCGCTCCTGTCCGCGCCGAACGTTCTCATGACGCCGCACCTTGGCGGCTCCAGCCGAGAAAACCTCCTGAGGATCGGCGACAGCGTCGTCGAGCTCCTCGGGAAGTGGAGAAAGACGACCGCCGCCGTCCCCGTGGCCGACCTCGGCTCGATCATGATCGACGCCGCGGTCGTCACGCGGTAGCAGCCCGCCGTCAGCGCTTCCGGCCCGGCCCGAGGAGCGGCTGACCGGGGCGCTCCGCCGTGATCTTTCCGCCGTCCACGACGAGGACGCCGTTGACGGCGACGTACGGGAAGCCCTCGGAATAGTGCAGGGGATCGGCGTACGTCGAGACGGCCTTCACGCGGACGGGGTCGAAGGCGACGACGTCGCCGGCCAGCCCCACCTTCAGAATTCCGCGGTCCCGAAGGCCCGCGCGCGCGGCGGAAAGCGATGTCATCTTCCGCACGGCCTCTTCCAGGGGCAGGACCTTCTCGTCCCGCACGTACGTGGCGAGGATGCGCGCCGTCGACGCCCACGCGCGGGGGTGCGACTTCTCCTCCGAGTAGATTCCGTCCGTGGCGACCGCGCCGGAGTCCGTACAGAAGGCCACGAAGGGGTCCTTCATCGCGGTCCGTACGTCCTCCTCGCTCATCATGAACAGAATGCACTGGGAGTTCGCGCGGTCGGCGAGGACGAGATCCATCAGCGCGTCGCGGGGATCCTTCTTCATGAGCGCGCCGATTTCCTGAAGCGTGCCGCCTTCGTACTTCTTGAGCTCAGGGTTGAGGACGGCCGCGAGCATGACGCCGGATCCGCCGCCCGAGCCGTACCACTGGTTCTCCCAGGAGGAGGCGTCTTCGGCCATCTCGTTCCGGATGCGCGCCCGCGCCTCGGGATCGCGCAGGCGCGCGAGCAGCCTCTCGCGGCCGCCCTCGCGCACCCAGGGGGGAAGGCAGGCGTCGAGCCCGTTCGAAGCGGCGTTCCACGGGTACTGGTTCGCCGCCACGTCCAGCCCCGAGGCGCGCGCGGCCGCGAACGCGGCGAGGATCCTCGGCATCGTGCCCCAGTTGCGCCGGTAGGCCGTCTTCAGGTGCCACACGTTCGCCGGGATCCGAGCCTCGCGGGCAATCCGGAACACTTCCTCGAGCGATGCGTCGATCCGGTTCCCCTCCGAGCGCTGGTGCGTGAAGTACACGCCGCCGTGGGAGGCGGCCACCTTCGCGCAGGCGACGATCTCCTCGGTGGAGTTGTAGAGATCCGGCACGTATTGCAGCGACGTGGAGAGGCCGAGCGCTCCGTCTTCCATGGCCTGCGCGACGAGCGTCTTCATCTGCTCGAGCTCGGTGGGGCCCGCGCGCCGGTCTTCCATGCCGACGACCATGCGCCGGAGTCCGCCGAGCCCGACGAACGTCCCGAGGTTGAGCGTGGGCGGCGTGCGTCGGAATCTCCTGAAGTACGTCAGGAGGCTCGACCAGTCGGGCCTCAGGCCGTAGTGCCGGTACGTGTCTTCGTTGCTCCTGAGCAGCGTTTCGTCGAGGGGGGCGATGGACTCGCCTTCGCCCGTGACTTCGGTCGTGATCCCCTGCGTGATCTTCGAGGCAGCGCGGCGGTCGACGAGGGCGTTGTACTCGGACTGGCCGAGAAGGTCGATGAACCCCGGGGTCACGACGAGGCCGGTCGCGTCGATTCGGCGGCGTGCCCGGGCGATCCGGTCCGGCGCGACGTTGCCCACGGCAGCGATGCGGCCGTCCCTGACGGCCACGTCTCCGCGGAACGCGGCCGCACCGGTGCCGTCCACGACCCGGCCGCCCGTGAAGACGAGGTCGTCCCTCGCGGGCGCGGCGCCCACGAAAAGAAGAAAAGCCGCGACCGGCAGGATCGCGGCCCGAAGGAAAGGCGTCATGGAGCGAGCGGGCGTCCGGAGGCGCCCGCCGTGATCACCGGGGCCCGCGGGGGCCGCGTGGCTCGTCAGTCTTCGGACGGGCCTCGTTCACGCGGATCGTCCGACCGTCGTGTTGCGACCCGTTGAGCGCCTGGATCGCCTTCTGGGCGTCCGCATCGCTCATCTCGACGAAGCCGAATCCCTTGGAACGGCCCGAGTCGCGATCCGCGACGACCGTGGCCGATTCGACGGTTCCATGAGGTTCGAAGAGGGCCCGGAGAGAGGCATCGTTCACACCGTAGGAGAGATTGCCGACGTACAGTTTCATCCCCGAATTTCCTTTCAGTGGCGGGTCCGATCGATAGGAAAGTTTAGCACGGGCGCCCCGCGCAAGGCCCGGGGGTGGAGGATACTTCGTCTATGGCACGCATCCGTCCTTTCCCCTCCGGCCGCCCGCCGCGCAAGCTCGCCTCCCGCGTCGCCTCCGTCCCCTACGACGTCGTGGATACCCGCGAGGCGCGCGCGCTCGCGGCGGGCAACGCGCTGTCTTTCCTGCACGTCTGCCGGCCGGAGATCGACCTTCCCGAGGACGTGGACATTCATGACGAAGCTGTTTACGCGAAGGGGCGCGAGAACCTCGACGGCTTCTACGCGAACGGCACGCTCGAGAGCGACCCCGTGCCCCGGCTCCTCGTCTACCGGCAGACGTGGAGGGAGCGCACGCAGAACGGCCTCGTCGCGGCGTGCTCGGTCGACGACTACGACGCGGACGTCATCCGCAAGCACGAGAAGACGCGGCGCGACAAGGAAGACGACCGCATGCGACACCTGCTCGCGCAGTCCGCGCACGCCGAGCCCGTGTTCCTGACGTACCGGGCGGCGGACGCGATCGACGGCCGCGTCGCCCGGGTGACCGCGGCGTCCCCGGAGTTCGACTTCGAGGCGCCGGACGGCGTGAAACACACGGTCTGGATCGTGCCGGAAGACGACGTCGCATTCTTCATCGCCTCGTTCGCGGCGGTCCCGCTTCTCTACGTCGCCGACGGCCACCACCGCTCCGCGTCGGCCTCGCGCGCCCGCGCGGCACTGAAGGAGAAGCTCGGGTCGCTGCCCGACGAGCATCCGGTCAATTGGTTTCCGGCCACGATCTTCCCGGACCGCGAGCTCGCGATCCTGCCGTACAACCGGGTGGTGAAGGATCTGGGGGGGAAGAAGACCGGGGATTTCTTAGAAGGAGTAAGAAAGAGATTCTCGATCGCGCCCACCTCGGGCGCTTCGCCGTCGCGAAAAGGAGAATTCTGCATGTTCTTCGAAGAACATTGGCAGACCCTGACACCAAGAGAGCCGATCCCAGTTTCAGATCCCATCGAATCTCTGGACGTCTCGGTTCTCCAGAACCGGCTGCTCGGCCCGGTCCTCGGCATCGGGGACCCTCGCACCGATCCCCGAGTCGACTTCATCGGGGGCATCCGCGGCACGGGCGAGCTGGAGGAGCGCGTGCGTTCGGGGCGGGGCGTCGTCGCGTTCTCGATGTTCCCGACGTCTCTCGCCGAGGTCATGGCGATCGCGGACGCGGGTGCCACGATGCCGCCGAAATCCACGTGGTTCGAGCCGAAGCTGCGCTCCGGCCTCTTCGTCCACCGATTCTGAGGTTTCGAATGAAGGTGCTCGTCGCCGACGCGTTCGAAAAGTCCGGTCTCGACGGCCTCGCCGCTCTCGGCTGCGAGGTCCTTTACGAGCCGAAGCTCGAGGGGGCCGCCCTCGGTGCGCGGCTTGCTGAAACCGGGGCCGATGCCCTCGTCGTGAGGTCGACGAAGGTCGGAGCCGCGGAGATGGAGAGCGCCTCCGGCCTCGCGCTCATCGTCCGCGCGGGCGCGGGCGTGAACACGATCGACCTTCAGGCCGCCTCGGCTCGCGCGATCGCGGTCTCGAACTGCCCGGGCAAGAACGCGATCGCCGTGGCGGAGCTGGCGTGGGGGCTCATCCTCGCCCTCGACCGCCGAATCGTCGATCAGACAAACGACCTGCGGGCCGGCATCTGGAACAAGTCGCTGTACGGGAAGGCCCGGGGCCTCGCCGGGCGGACGCTCGGCGTCATCGGCCTCGGAGCGATCGGGCTCGAAGTCGTCGCGCGGGCGAAGGCCTTCGGGATGCCGGTCGTCGCGTGGAGCCGCTCGCTGGACGAAGACCGCGCGGCGCGCCTCGGCGTGGCGTGCGCCGACTCGATTCACGCGCTCGCTGCCGCTTCCGACGGCGTGACGGTGCACTGCGCGCTCACGAGGGAGACGAAGGGCATGCTCGACGTGAAGTTCTTCGCGGCGATGAAGCCGGGCGCCTTCTTCGTGAACACGAGCCGCGGCGAGGTCGTCGACGCCGTGTCGCTCCGAAAGGCCGTCGCGGAGCGCGGGATCCGCGCGGGCCTCGACGTCTTCGAGAAGGAGCCGGCCGGAGGCGCGGGGACGTTCGAGGACGAGATCGTGAAGCTTCCCGGCGTGATCGGGTCGCACCACGTGGGCGCCTCGACGGAACAGGCGCAGAACGCCATCGCCCAGGAGACCGTGCGCATCGTGGCGGCCTTTCTCTCGACGGGGGAAGTCCCGAACGCCGTCAACCTCGCGAGCCGCACGCCGGCGACGCACGTCCTGTCCGTCCGGCACCGCGACCGGATCGGCGTGCTCGCGCACGTCTTCGGCGTGCTGCGCGCGGCCGGGATCAACGTCGAGAAGACGGAAAACGTCGTTTTCGCGGGGGCGGAGGCGGCGTGCGCGCGCATCCAGCTGAACCTGGCGCCGCAAGCGGCGGTTCTCGAGGAGATCCAGCGGGATTGCGCGGACGTCCTGTCGGTCTCCGTGCGGGCGCTCTAGATTCTCCCGGTCCGCCGGCCGCCGGCGGGGCCTCTTCGGCCATAATGAGAGGGACATCGTGCGCGAACCGCTTCCCGCAAGAACTCTCATCGACTACTTTCGTTTCGCCGCTTCGAGCGGGAAGGCGGAGCTTCTCGTCACGAAGATCGACGGCAGGTGGACACCCCTCTCGGCCGCGGAGTTCGGAGAGCGCACGCAGGGCCTCGCGCTCGGCCTCGCGCTCCTCGGCGTCGACCGGCACGACCGCGTCGCGATTCTTTCGGAGAACCGGCCCGAATGGCCCATGACGGATTTCGCGGCGCTTTCCCTCGGCGCGCTCACCGTGCCGATCTACACGAGCTACCTCGCGCCACAGGTGGAGTACATCCTCAGGGACTCACTCGCCAAGGTCGTTGTCGTCTCGAACGCGATCGAGCTCCAGAAGGTCGTCGACGTACGCGATCGCTGTCCCGAGCTCAAGCACGTGATCCTTCTCGACCACGTGCCTTGGAGCGCGGGAGAAGCGACGCCTTTCGAAACCGTCGTCCAGAAGGGCGTGGCGGCTCTTCGCGCCGACCCTGGTGCCTTCGAAGAGCGCGCGTCGTCGGTGCTTGAGGCCGACCTCGCGACCATGATCTACACGTCCGGGACGACCGGTGAGCCGAAGGGCGCGATCCTGACGCACAAGAATTTCGTGTCGAACGTCGCGGCGTGCTCGACGCTCTTCGACGTCCGGGACGACATGGTTGCGCTCTCTTTCCTGCCTCTCTCGCATGTGTTCGAGCGGATGGTCGACTATCTCTACTTCTCGCGTGCCACGACCATCACGTACGCCGAATCGATCGACAAGTTGTCGGAGAACTTCGCCGAGGTGAAGCCGCATTGCTTCGCGGCGGTGCCTCGGGTGTACGAGAAGATGCTGACGCGCGTCCAGGCCGCCGTCGACAAGGCTCCGGCGCTGCGTCGCACGATCTTCGCCTGGGGCGTGAAGACGGGAGCCCGCCGCCTCGCGGTGCTCGGAGAGGGGAAGGCGCCCGGCCTCGTCCTGCGGCTGAAGTACGCGCTCGCCGACCGGCTCGTTTTCCGGAAGATCAAGTCCCGCCTCGGAGGGCGCTTCCGTTTCGCGATCTCGGGCGGCGCGCCTCTTTCCCGCGACGTCGCGGCGTTTTTTCTGGGCGCCGGCGTCGAGGTGTACGAGGGCTACGGTCTCACGGAGACGAGCCCCGTCCTCGCCTGCAACCGTCCGGGCGAATGGCGCCTCGGCACGGTCGGCCGCGCGATTCCGGGCGTCTCGCTGCGGCTCGCCGCGGACGGAGAAGTTCTCGCGAAGGGGCCGAACATCATGGAGGGTGGGTACTGGCGGAAAGCCGAGGAAACGGCACGCGTCTTCGACGAAGAGGGGTGGTTCCGGACGGGCGATGTCGGCTCCTTCGACGCGGAGGGCTTCCTCGCGATCACCGACCGCAAGAAGGAGATCCTCATCAACGCGTACGGCAAGAACATCGCTCCGGCGCCGATCGAGGCCGCGTTGAAATCCGTGCGGTACGTCTCGGCGGCCGTTCTCATCGGAGACCGGCGTAAGTTCCTGTCGGCTCTCATCGTCCCGGATTTCGAAAAGCTCGAGACGTGGGCTCAGTCGTCCGGCGTGGCGTTCCGCGATCACGAGGAGCTCGTGAGGAACCCGAAGACCCGTGCGCTCATTCAGCAGGCGATCGACATCCTGAACGGCGACGAGCCCCACGAGCGCCAGATCCGGGCCTTCTCGCTCCTGACGGATGACTTCACGGTCGAAGGCGGCGAGCTGACGCCCACGATGAAGATCAAACGTCGCGTGATCGTCGAGAAGTACGGCGACGTCATCGACCGCATGTACGCCGACGCCGACGGTCCCGGCGAGGGCTCGTCCGAGGGAGGGCTTCTGGGCCTGACGGCGACGTGAAGCTCGAACCCGTCACTCTCGAGGGCCGGCACGTCCGTCTCGAGCCCTCAGCAGCGCCGCGATCCGCGCGAGCGCGCGGCGGCCGCCGGGCTCGTTCATTTTCTCCGCGGCCTCGTCGAGCGTGAACCACCGGAGGTCGATGGACTCCGCCGCGTCGGTTTGTATCGCCCCGGGCGTGAGCGTCGCGACCGCGTAACGCACGTCGTGATGGAGATGGGGCGGCTCGCCCTTGCCGGCGGGGATCGCGTGGATGTCGAGGTCGAGGATCTCGTCCGACAGGAGAGCGAGGTCGTTCAGGCCCGATTCCTCCGCCGCCTCGCGCAGCGCGGTCGCCCGGGCGTCTCGCTCGCCGTCGTCGTGGCCGCCCATCTGGAGCCAGGCACCGAGACGGCGGTGGTGGTGCAGGAGGACGAGACCCGTGGCCGGACAGACCACGAAGGCGCTTCCGGTGATGTGGCCGGGGGCGAACGTGCGGCGCGAGAAACACGCCGGCTCCGTCTCGACGAGGCGGAGGATCGCTTCCTGGTCCGCGGCCTCGCGCGCGTCGGCGGGAACGTGGCGATAGAGCGCGTCGAAAAGAGCCGCGCGTGCCGGATCGGATGGGCCGGGGCCGTTCACAAGGAGCGACCTTAACAGCACGAACCCGGGATCGGGCATCATCCCGGAATGGCGATGACGTTCGACCGGCCCATGCTCGCGGTCTTCTGCGGCGCGCGACCGGGCCTTTCGCCGGTGCACGCGGAGGACGCGGCGGCCATCGGTCGCGCGATCGCCCGCGCGGGCGCGGGCCTCGTGTACGGCGGTGGGCGGGTCGGCCTCATGGGAGTCCTGGCCGACGCGGCGCTCGAGGAGGGCGCCCCCGTATACGGCGTCATCCCCGCGGGCCTCGCCGCGAAGGAGGTCGCGCACGGCGGGCTCACGCACCTCGAGATCGTCGCGACGATGCACGAGAGGAAAGCCCGAATGGCGGAGGTGGCGGCCGGCTTCCTCGCGCTCGCGGGCGGCTTCGGCACTCTCGACGAGTTCTTCGAAATCGTCACGTGGCGCCAGCTGGGCCACCATTCACGGCCCATCGTCCTCTTCAACGGTTCGGGCTACTTCGACCCTCTTCTCGCCGCCCTCCGGCATGTGGCGGACGAGGGATTCGCCCGAGACGGCGCGGAGTACTTCACGGTGGAGACGGAGCCCGACAAGGCGGTCCGGCGGGCCCTCGATGGGACGCGGCCTCCTATGGCGGCCCGATGGCACGGACTCCCCTGAGACCAGATCGTCGCGCGCTCGGGCTTTCGGTCCTCGCTGCGTTTCTCCTCCTGGCCGGGACGGCCGAAGAGCGCACGTTCGGAAGCGTCTCGGACGAACAGCAGATGCTGTACAGCGCGATCTCCATCGCGACGACGGGAGAGATCGGGATCGCGCGCGGACAGACGTTCTCCATCCCGAGACCGGGCGGCGACGCCGTGTCGCCTTACGGCATGGGCCAGAGTCTGGTGGAGGTCCCGTTCGCGCTCCTGGCCGGGCCGTGGGAAAGCCGCTTCGGCGCACGCACGTCGCAATCGCTCTTCGTTCTCCTCGAGGTGCTTCTCGTGACGCTCGCCGCCGCCGGCGCCGGCCTCCTCGCCGCGGCGCTCGGCGCGGAGGCGTTCGGCCAGGTTCTCGCCGTTCTCGGGACCGCCGCCGGTTCGCCCCTCTGGGCCTACACGGGCTTCGGGTTCTCCGAGCCGTTGCAGGCCGCTTGCCTCGTGTTCGCCGTGCTCTTCGCCACGCGCGCGGGCCGCGAAGGCGGGCTCCGGGAGGCCGTGCTCGCGGGTTTTTCGGCGGGCTTCCTCGTCGTCGCGAAAGGCGTGAACGTCGCGTTCGTGCCTCTCGCCCTCGCGCCGCTCGCGTTCATGCCGGCCCGGGAGCGCATGAGGAAGTGGCTTGCGGCGGCGGCAGGGCTCGTGGGGCCCTTCACTCTTTTTCTCGTCTTCGAAATCGTCCGCTTTGGACGGCCCTTTTCGTCTTACGGGGATCAGCGTTTTTCGCACCCATTCCTCGACGGCCTGTGGCGTCTCACCGTGGGACCGAACAGGGGGCTTGCGCTCTACTTTCCTCTCTTGCTGCTCGCTCTCGCGGGAGTCGTGCGCCTCGGGCGCGGCTTGACGACGCGCGGCCCGGCGATCGCCATCGGCGGGCTGCTCGCGGGATTCCTCGCGCTCTACTCCAGCTGGTGGGCGTGGGACGGCAGCGGCGGATGGGGCCCGCGCTTCCTCGTCCCGCTCGTCCCGCTTCTGGCGGCGGCGGCCGCCTGCGCCGCCACGACGCGCATCGCGCGCGCCGCGGGCGTCCTCCTCGTCCTTCTCGGCGCCGGTGTCAACGCGCTCGGGGTTTTCGAATCCGAGGCCGCGAGCTTCTTCTACCTCGCGACGACCGGCTTTTCGCGTGTTTCGAAGAGCCTGTACGAGGAGTATCCGGCGTCCTACCGTCCGCCCGTGCGCGCGGAAGGTTTCTGGTTGCCTCGCAATGCCGTAGCGTCCGCGGACGCCGCGTTCTCACCGCTCCGGCTTCACGTGTTTCTGCTTGGAATCCGCTTCTCCCAGGATGCGCAGACGCGCGCGTCGCGTGCCCTCGCGCCGCCCTGGCTCGCGGCCTGCCCCGAGGCGGTGCCCCGGCTGCCCGCGGCGTCGTCGAGCATTACGACGCAGACGCCGCTCGTGCTCTATCTCACCGGACCGTTCCGCTGGCCGCATCTCTTCATGAGCCTCTCACGACCTTCCGGCGAAGTACCGGGCACATATGGGACGGCGTGGGTCGCGGGCCTCGCCGACCAGACGATGCGCAACCTCGACATCGGACGCCCGGAGCGCGCGGCGCGCCTCGCCGAGAAGCTCTTCGCCGTCTCGCCTTCCGCCTACAGTGCCGCCCTGAGGGCCGAATCGCTGCGGCTCTCGGGACGGACGGATCAATATCGCGCGTTCCTCGACTCGCTGCCCGAACGCGTCCTCGCCGCTCCCGTTCTCACCCTCGTCCAGGCTCTCGCCGCGCGCGATGCCGGCCAGGACGCGGCGGCGGCGGCGCTTCTCTCGGAGGCGGCGCGCGGAATACGGACGATCACGCTGAGGCAGGCGCTCACGAGGCCTCCGTCGGAGTGGCCGCGCGGGCTGCGCGCCTTCCTCGCGGAGGTCCCCGACGCCGCAAGCCGGGTCCCGGTGGTGCGCAATTGAGGTATCTCACCGCTGCTAAGATCGAATCGATGCATGCGTTTCGATTCTTTCCGTCCTTCGTCGCCGCCATCGTCGCCGTTCTGCTGGCCGTTCCGGGCCCGTCGCGCGCGGCCACGAAGGCCTCGAAGGCGGTGCCTGGCGAGGCGTCGATCAAGTGGCGCGCGATCGCCGCGGGCGAGGCCGAGGCGAAAAAGAGCGGCAAACCGGCGCTGTACTTCTTCACGGCCGCGTGGTGCCAGCCATGCCACTTGCTCGACGGGCAGGTGTTCGCGGTGCCGGAGACGGCCGCGCAGGTCGAGAGGGACTACATACCGATCCTCGTGGAGGACCGCATGCGCGAGATTGGAAGGAACACACCCGAAATGCTCGCGCTCGCGAGCCGCTACGGCCTGCAAGGCTTTCCGACGCTCGTCGTCTCGCGCCCGGGCCACGCCGTGAACGTGGCGCTCGTGGGGTGGGAAGGCAGGGAAAAGGCCTTCAGCTTCCTGAAGACGGCGAAGAAGCGTTTCCTCGATCTCGAGAAGAAGCGCGTTGAGGTGAAGAAATGAGCGACGTGAAGATTCAGGTCAAGCCCAACGGCCCGCTTCTCGTAAGCGGGGATATCTCGCTCGTGGACATCGCGGGAAAGGCTTTCGGGCTCGGGGGCCGCACGACGATCGGCCTTTGCCGGTGCGGCCATTCGGGGAACAAACCGTTCTGCGACGGCGCGCACAACAGGGCCGGCTTCCAGTCGGACACGCCCGCGCGCGACCTGCCGCCTCCGGTGCCGAAAGTCTGAGGTCGGACAGGCGGGTCGCGGGACGTACCGGTTCATCCCCGCGTCTTCCGGACTTCGCCGTTCACGCGGCGAAAGGCCGTCGCGTAAGCCCCGAGAAGCCATGGCCAGACCGTGCCCTGGTGATAGGCCGAGTCGCGCTCCCTAGGCCCGCCTTCGTAGCGGCCTCGGTAGGCGGAGTCCTTCGGTGAGAGCGTGCGGAGGCCGTACGGGGTCAGGAGATGCTGTTCGACGGTAGCGAGGACGCTTCGCGCGAGCGGCGTCGGAACCATCGAATGGTGAAGGCTGACGGCGAAGAGCTGGTTCGGCCGGACCGAACGGTCGCGCCATGCGCCGTCGACGCAGTCGACGAGGCCGGCTCCCGTCTCGTCAGGGAAGAGCCTGAGAAAGGTCGTGCGGCAGCGTTTCGCCCGCCCTGCATATCCTTTCGCAGAATCTTCGTCTCCGAGGATCGACGCGAAGACGCTCATCGTGCGGAGCGCGTTGAACCACAGCGCCTGAATCTCGACGGGCTTGCCTTCGCGCGGCGTGACGGGCCGGCCGTCGACTCGCGCGTCCATCCACGTGAGCGCCTCGCCCGTGGCGTGCCATTCGAGGAGCTCGTCCGCGTCCGCTCGAATTCCGAAGCGCGTGCCGCGCTCGTGCCACGCGACGATATCCGCGAGGATTTTGAAAAGGCGGTCGCCGACGAGGGCGATGTCGCCGTCGCCTCCACGTACAGCCTGACGGCCTCGAAGTACCAGAGCGTGGCGTCGACCGTGTTGTAATTGGGCTCCTCGCCCGCGTCCGGGAAGCGGTTCGGTTCTGGCCCGTGACGGTCGACATGGCGTACCCGCCGAGACCGTTCGTCTCGAGCCACTCGCGCGCGTTGGGCTCGGTCATGTGAGGTCTCCCGGGCGCAAGGGTATACGGGGCCCCAGGGTTGCGAGAGACTTCGCCCGTGAAACGAGAACCCTCCATCGGTCTCCCGGACGAAACGCCCCCTCCCCGGCTCGCGGACGAGACGCGCTGGTACACCGAACACACGGCGCTCATCATCAGCACGCTGAAGTGGACGATCCTCGGCGCGGCGGCCGGCCTCTGCGTCGGCTTCGGGACGCGCGCGTTCTTGTGGGCGCTCGCGGCGTCCGGGACGTGGGTGAAGCGGGTGACCCCGGGCGGGATCTCGCCGACCTGGCTCCTCCCGCTCGCGCTCCCGGCGTGCGTGTACCTGATCCGGAAGTTCGCGCCGACGGCGCGCGGTCACGGAACCGAAGCTGTCATCGCGGCGATCCACCGGGAGTCCGGCCGGATTCCCTGGAAGGTCGCGCCGATCAAGCTTCTCGCGACGGTCCTGACGCTTGCGTTCGGGGGGTCGGTCGGCAAGGAGGGGCCCTGCGCCCAGATCGGCGCCGCGATCACGAGCCTGTTCGCGGACATCCTGCGCCTCAACAACGACGACCGGCGGCGGCTCGTGATCTGCGGGATCAGCGGCGGCTTCGCGGCCGTCTTCGGGACGCCGATTTCCGGCGCCCTCTTCGGGATCGAGGTGCTCTACCTCGGGCGGATCGAGTACTCCGTTCTCTTCCCCTGCCTCGTGTCGGGCATCGTCGCGCACCTCGTCTGCGGCTCGCGGGCGCCCGTGCCCGCCCTTCCCGAAGGGCTCGGCGGGCTTGGGCGCTCCGAGCTCGTCGGCCTGTCGATCGTCTTCGGAGCCCTCTTCGGCCTCGTTGCGCTCCTCCTGATCGAGGCAATGCGGGGGCTCGAGCGAGGCCTCCGGCGCTTCGAGCAGCATCCGTACGCGGTTGCCGTAGCTGGGGGGACGTTTCTCGCAGCCTTCTACGCCTTCGCCGGCGACGCGTACGCGGGGCTCGGGGTCCCGACGATCGAGAACGCCCTCGCCGCGACGGGATCGGTCGCGCTCCTCGCGTTCCTTTGGAAGATCGTCGCGACGGTCGTCACGCTGGAGACCGGCGGGAGCGGGGGGATCGTGACGCCTCTCTTCTTCATTGGGGCGACGAGCGGCGCGGCCCTGGCGCGGCTCCTGCACCTCCCGACGGGGCTCTTCGCGGCCTTCGGCTTCGTGGGCGTCGTCGCGGGCGCCGCGAACACGCCGATCGCGGCGGCCGTCATGGGCATCGAGCTTCTGCCGCGGGACGTCGGCGTCTACGCGGCGCTCGCGGCGGGGACGGCGTTTCTTCTCGTCGGGCACCGAAGCGTTTACGCAAGCCAGAAGATCGGCCTGTCGAAGTCTGCGGGCCTCGACGTGCCGCTGGATGGGCCGATCGGCGACCTGACGCGCTCCGGTATGCAGGTGAGGAAGGGGAGCCTCACCGAAAAGGTGACGCGACTGAGGAGCCGCCGTCCCGCCCAGAAGTCCGAGAAAGACTAGGCGAGGTGCCGCGGCCTGCGCGAGACGACCCTGAGGAACGCCTCGAGCCGGCCGTCGGCCGGATGCTCACGCAGTTCGGCCGGCGTGCCCGCCTGCGCGACTTTACCGTCGAGCAGCACGACGAGATGCTCCGCCAGCGCGAACGCCTCGGGCTGGTCGTGCGTGACGAGAAGAGTGGTCAGCCCCGTCTCGTGATGCAGCCTTAGGAGCCATTCGCCGAGCTCGAGGCGCACGCCCGCGTCGAGGGCGCCGAACGGCTCGTCGAGGAGGAGCACCCGCGGGTTCACGGCGAGAGCCCGCGCGAAGGCGACGCGTTGGCGCTGTCCGCCCGACAGCTCCGACGGGCGGCGGTCCCCGAAGCCGTCGAGCTGGACTCGGTGAAGGAGCTCGTCCGCGCGCGTGGCGGCCTCCTTGCGCGGAACGCGCCGCACGCGCAGCCCGAAGATGACGTTCTCCCGCACGGAGAGGTGGCCGAAGAGCGCGTAGCCCTGGAATACGAAGCCGACGCCTCGCTTCTGGACAGGCATGTCCGTCACGTCGTCGCCGTGCAGGAGGACGCGGCCCGCATCCGGCTCCTCGAGCCCGGCGATGAGCCGGAGCACCGTCGACTTCCCGGCTCCGGACGGCCCCAGGATTCCCGTGATCGCACCCGTGGGCGCTGTGAAAGAGACGCCCGCGACGGCCGGAGGCCCGTCCTCGGTGAAGCGGCGCCGGAGATCCGTCACGACGACGCTCATGCCGTCCTCACCCGCGCTTCCTCCAGCTTCCGGGCCGCGAGCGTGACGAGGGCGAGGAAGGTGAGAAGCGACGCCACGGCGAACGCGCCCGTGAAGTCATACTCGTTGTACAGGATCTCGACGTGGAGAGGCAGCGTGTTCGTCACTCCACGGATGTGTCCGGACACGACGGAAACGGCGCCGAACTCGCCCATGGCGCGCGCGTTGCACAGGACCACGCCGTAGAGGATTCCCCAGCGCGCCTTCGGCAGCGTCACGCGGAAGAATGTCTGCCATCCGCCGGCGCCGAGCGTGAGGGCGGCCTCCTCCTCCTCGTTGCCCTGCGCCTCGAGCACCGCGAGCACCTCGCGCGCGACGAACGGGAACGTGACGAAGACCGTGGCGAGGACGATGCCGGGAACGGCGAAGATGATCTTCCAGTCGTGCGCCGCGAGGAAGGGCCCGAGGAATCCCTGCCGCCCAAACAGCAGGACGAACACGAGACCTGCGATGACGGGAGAGACCGCGAAGGGCAGGTCGATGAGCGAGACGAGGAGACCCTTGCCGCGAAAACGGAACTTCGCGATGAGCCACGCGGCGAGGACGCCGAAGACGAGGTGCAGCGGCACCGCGATCGCGGCCGTGAGGAGCGTGAGGCGGATTGCGGAGAGAGCGGCGGGCTGGGTGATCGCCGCGAGGTAGGCTGCCGGCCTCTTGGCGAGCGCTTGCACGAAAACGGCCGCGAGCGGCACGAAGAGGAAGAGCGCGAGAAAAAGGAACGCGGCGGCCACGAGGCCTCGCCGGAGAGCCGGCGCGTCCGCGAGCGCGGGAGCGAGCCGAAAGCCGCGCCCGATCACGGTGGACGCGCCGGCCCGGCGCCGCGTCCAGCGCTGTAGGACGTTGATCGTGAAGACGAGGACGAACGACGTCACGAGGAGGACGAGCGCGATCGCGGTGGCGCCGGCCGTGTCGTATTGCTCGAGCTTCGTCACGATGAGAAGAGGGGCGATCTCGGTGCGGAAGGGCATGTTGCCCGATATGAATACGATCGAGCCGTATTCGCCGAGCGCCCGCGCGAAGGCCAGCGTGAACCCCGTCAGGAGAGGCGGCAGGAGGTTCGGAAAGACGACGCGGATGAAGGTCTGAAGGCGCGAGGCGCCGAGGACGGCCGCGGCCTCTTCCAGCTCGGCGTCGAGATCCTCGAGGACGGGCTGGACCGTGCGGACGACGAACGGCAAGCCCACGAACGTGAGGGCGAGGACGACGCCCGCGGGCGCGAAGGCGACCTTCAGGCCGAGCGGCACGAGGAACCGGCCGAGCCACCCGTTGGCGGAGTAGACGGCCGTGAGCGTGAGGCCCGCGACGGCCGTGGGCAGCGCGAAGGGAAGGTCCACGAGCGCGTCGACGAACGCGCGCCCCGGGAAGCGGTAGCGGGCCAGCACCCACGCGAGGAGGAGGCCGAAGACGGCATTGAGGAGCGCGGCGGCAAGCGCCGCCCCGAAGCTCAGACGGTAGGCCGCGAGTGCGCGCGGCGCCGTCACGATGCGAAAGAACTCCGCGGGAGAGAGTCCGGCCGTCTTCACGAAGAGAGCGGCGAGCGGGACGAGGACGAGGAGGCCGACATAGAGAAGCGTCACGCCGAGAGCGGGCCCGAACCCGGGAAGCACTCCGTGCCGGCGGGCTCCTCTCATCGGCCGGGCTGATAGAGCTGGTCGAACGTGCCGTCGTCGTCGAAGTGGACCTTCTGGGCCTGGCCCCATCCGCCGAAGACGTCGTCGATCGTGAAAAGGGAGACTTTCGGGAAATCGCCGGCGCGAGAGGCCGCGACCTTCGCGCTCCCTGGCCTGAAGTGATGCTTCGCCGCGATCGTCTGCGCCTCGTCGGTGTAGAGGAACTCGAGGTAGGCCTGCGCCACGGCGCGCGTGCCGTGCTTGTCGGCGTTCCTGTCCACGAGGGCGACGGGCGGCTCGGCGAGGATGCTCACGGACGGGACGACGATCTCGAAACGGTCCACACCGACTTCCTTCGTCAGGAGGAGCGCCTCGTTCTCCCAGGCGATGAGGACGTCGCCGAGGCCGCGCTCGGCGAATGTCGTCGTCGAGCCGCGTGCACCGGCGTCGAGGACGGGTACGTTCCCAAAGAGCTTCGAGAGGAAGTCGCGCGCTGTCCTGTCGCTTCCGCCCGGTCTCTTCAGGGCGTAACCCCATGCGGCGAGGTAGTTCCAGCGTGCGCCGCCGGACGTCTTGGGATTCGGCGTGATGACCGCGATCCCGGCCTTGACGAGGTCGTCCCAGTCCCGGATCTTCTTCGGGTTTCCCGTGCGGACGACGAAGACGATCGTGGAGGTGAAGGGGGCGCTGTTCCTCGGGAGGCGCGCCTGCCACGTCCTGGGCAGGAGGCCCGCCCTCGACGCGATCGCGTCGATGTCTCCCGAAAGCGCGAGCGTCACGACGTCGGCCTCGAGGCCGTCGATGACGGACCGGGCCTGCTTGCCCGAGCCGCCGTGCGACTGGTTGATGGTGACCTTCTGGCCGGTCCTCGCCGCCCAGGCTTTCGCGAACGCGGCGTTCACGTCGTCGTACAGCTCGCGCGTGGGATCGTACGAGACGTTGAGGAGAGTGACGGACGCGGGCGCCGCGAGGAGGGACGAGGAAAGGAAGGAAGATAAGGAGATTTCTGCGAAGGAAAGAAAGATGGCGCTGGCACCGATCGCGCGCACGAGGTGGCGGCGTGAGCGCGTGGAGCGCGGGACGAAGGCGAAGCGCTGCATCTCCGGACCCTTTTTAAGAAATCTTATATTAGTTACCATACGTGTTTAGTCAAGTATTATTGATCGGGAGACAATAAAGGTCTTGAAGCTCACGAGACGAAGCGAGTACGCCCTTCTCGCGCTCATTCACCTCGCCCGCGCGAAGGGGGAGGGCTATGTCGCCGTCGCCGCGATAGCCGAGGCGCAGGGTCTGCCCGCGAAGTTCCTCGAGCAGCTCCTGATGGCGCTCAAGCGCGCGCGGCTCGTGAAGAGCCAGAAGGGGCCGCACGGCGGATACCGGCTGGCCCGCCCGGCTGAGAAGATCTCGCTGGCCGAGGTTATCCGGCTCCTGGACGGGGCCCTCGCGCCGACCGAGTCGGTCAGCACGTACTTCTACGAGCCGACACCCGTCGAGAGGGAGAAGCGGCTCCTCCGCGTCTTCAAGGAGATCCGCGACGTGATTTCGGCCCGGCTGGAGAAGACGACACTGGCCGACGTGCGCTGACGGGTCGCGCGACGGCCTTGAAGCGCGAGCAGCTCGGGAAGCAGCTCCAATCGCGTATCGTAGGAAGGGAGACCGATCGGGGGTCTCGTCCTGAGCGCGCCGTTCGTCCTCGGGGTCGCCTTCGCCGCGTTTTTCTTCTCGAACTTCTTCGTGATCTTCATGGAGGAGCCGGGCCTCGCGCGCCGCCTAGCCGCGGTCCTCCTCGGGGACTTTCTTCAGGAGGTGTGCGGCGTAGGCGAGGACGTAGACGGCGCCGAGCGCGGCGTGGATCCATCCGGTCCATTGCCGCGCCGCGTCGCCCGTGAGCACCTGGATCAGGGCGCCGGTGAGGATCAGCGGCGCCGCGAGGCCGAGGAGGCCCGCGCCGCTCGCGCAGCCCGGGTCCATGCCGCCCTTCAGGCGCTGGAGCGCGTGGCCGCTGAAGACGAGGCCGAGGGCGAAGACGAGGAAGGGCGCCGCGAGGACATGGAGCTTGAGCATCGGCTGCTGCCACGGGTGCCCGACGCGCGAATCCGGATCGGAGCCCGCCAGGAAGTACTTCATGACGCCGTACGCGATTCCGGAGAGCCCGACGAAGGCGCACGCGAGGTGGTTCAGGACCACGGCCCAGCGCTTCACTTGCGGCCTTTCTCCTTCAGGAACGTGTCCAGTGCGAGGACACGCCGCGCCGCCTCGACGGTGACCCGCACGGTAATCGTCGCGCCCGTCACGGGGCGGACTCCGCGTTTTTCGGAGAGCTCGTCGCTCAGCGTCTTCCCCGGGAACTGGCCGTACCACGTGCCGCGCGGGAGGTATTCCTCGGGTTCGAAGAAGGAGAGGACCTCGATCCGCGCGATGGCTCCCTTCGGATCGACGAGGACGAGAAGAGTCTCGGGCTCTGTGCGCACGACGTGCGTGTCGAAGTAGACCGTGCCGAGGTCGGTGCCGCCTGAGGCGCCCGTATAGAAGACGACGAGCCCCGGCGGGGGCGCCCCTCCGGTCCGGCGCGCGACCTCCGAGCGGTCGGCCTCGGAGAGGAACGCCGTCTTCCGCGTCACGACCGCGCCCTTACGGAACGCGAGGCGAAGCGCCTCCTCCTGCGTGAGGAAGCTCTTCGCGAAGGAAGACGACGAAGAGAAGAGGAAGACGAAGAGGAAAATTTCTTTGAATGGAAGAGAGAGGGGGCGGCGTCTCAAAACTCGTACCCCAGCGCCATGTTGAACTGCTTCACCCCGGTGTACGCCGCATTCCGCCGCCACTGGCCGTCGGCCTTCACGACGATCTGCGGGATCGGCTTGAAGTTCACACCCGCCGTGAAGACTCGCACGTCGTTCTCCGGGTTCCGCGCGTAGCCCACGGGCACTTCGGCCTGGGTGTCGTAGGCTTCGTACCTCACGAACGGCGTGAGCGTCATCCGGCTCTTCGGAACGAGAGAGAAGACGTCGAAGCCCGCCTCTGCGTACCAGCCCTCCTGCCGGCTGCCCACCGACTCGTCACCTTCGAGGTTGTTGATCTGGTTGATGGCGGCGGCATCCCCGACCGTGGACCGCGCCCACACGGCGCGGAAGGACGCGCCACGGTAGCGCGCGTCGAGGTGCAGGTCGACGAACGTCGTGCGGCCGGCGAAGGAATCTCCCGAGGGCGTGACCTGTCCCTGGCCGGAGTTCCCGGTGAAGAACGAGCCACCCACGAGGACGCCGGGAAGGCCGGTGTAGTCGAGCCGACCGGTCACGGCGAAGCTCCGCGCGAGCGCGAGCGAGCCCTCCTGGCTCCCTTCCTTGAGGCCGTCGGAGGCGTAACGCGACGCGTCGAGTCCGTTTACGAAATAGAGGCGCCAGGAAAACGGTCCGACGTCGCCCCACCCGCCGACGCCGATTTCCCGCCACGTCGACGGAAGGATGATCGTCTCCACGTCCGGGCGCAGTGAGCCCAGGAAGACCGGGGGCTCGTGGAGCTGGTTGATGAGTCCGACCGGAATGAGCATGAGGCCCGCGCGGAGGTTGAACGCCTTCGAGCGGCTCAGCCAGTCCATGTAGGCGAATTCCACTTCGGCCTCGCCGTTCTTGTCGGACGCGGTCACCGCGTGCTCGAACTCGACCTCGCTGTTGAAGACGAAATGGTCGTCGAACTTGTAGCCGAAGTAGAGGACGGCTCGCGCGACGTCGACGATCGGCGTGAGGTTCGACGGTGACCCGTCCTGACGCGCGGTCGAGAAGTTCTGGTAGATGGTCTCGCCGTATCCGCCGATCGAGACGCCGTACTTCGCGTAGACCTTCGAGGCCGACGGCCCGAGTCCGAGCGTGGGCGCCGATGAGGGAGCCGCGGCCGCGGCTGCCGTGCCCGGAGCGGGGGGAACCTGCTGCGCCGGGGTTTCGCCGAGGCGCATCGACTCGATCTCCTTCGTAAGCACGTCGACCTTCTGCTCCAGCTCCTTCAGCTTCTGAGCGTCGGTCGGGGCGTCGTCGGGCGTCTTGGGCGGATCGTCGGCGAGGGCCGGTGAGGAAAGGCAGCCGAGAAGGAGGAAGAGACTGATCACGGCGGCACCGCGGGCTCGCGTCGAGAGGTGTCGGTTCATGGGTGGGCTCCTTCAAGAGATTTCTTCGAATGAGAAAGGGAAAGCGCCTGCCCTTCTTCACCCTTGAAGAAAAACAGTGCCTCGTTCGCCACGCCTTCTTCGCGCAGGCGCGCGGAAAGGGCGGCGCCGTCCTTCGATCCGAGGACGAAGAACGCGGTCGAGAGAACGTCTGCGGTCAGGCCGGAGGGCGCGATGACGGTCACGGACCCGAAGTCGCCCGCGGGCCTTCCCGTGTGCGGGTCGAGAAGATGGCCGATGCGCTGCCCCTTCACCACCACTCCGCGCTCGGAGTTGCCGGACGTGGAGGCGGAGGCGCCTCTCAGGCAGAACCGTCCCACGTAGACTCCGCGGTCGCGCGGGTCCGCGATCTCGACCTCGGTGTCTTCGCCGAACACCAGGATCTGACCGCCGAGGTCGAGGACCCCGGAGATCGCGCCGGCCTCGCGCGCCGCCGCGGCCGCCTTGTCGAGCGCCCAGCCCTTGCCCCAGGCGCCTTCGTCGATGCCGGCGAGCGCCTCACGGCGGGTGACGCTCGAAGAGGATTCTTCGAAGGTGAAGAGAGCGGCGCGGCTCGCCGCGCGCGCCCGGGCGAGCGACGTCGCGTCCGGGATGCGGCCGCCCGTGCGCAGGCCCCAGGCGGTCACGAGCGGGAGGACGGCCGGATCGAACGCGCCATCCGTCGTCTTCTCCCATTCGAAGACGCTCTTCAAGAGTGCGAAGAGCTCCGGCGGAACCGGCGCGGCTACGCCGGGACCCGTGGCGTTCAGCCGCGCGAGCGGCGTGTCGTCGCGCCACGTGGAGAGAAGCGCCTCGACGCGCTCGACCTCCCGCACCGCCGCTTCGCTGGCGGCGAGAGCCGTGCCGCGCGATGCGGAGGTGACGGTGAGGATGAAGGACGTCCCCATCACCGCGAGGTGGCGTGTGAGAGTGTCCATCAATCGTAGTCTTCGTTCAACGCGCGGAGGAACGCGGCGAGAGGATCGCGCATGGGGGAGGGACTTCTTAATGGAATGCGACTCAGTCTCAGTCGCAATGTAGCGAATGGCGGGACGGCCGTCAAGCGATACAGATGCTTCAGCCGGCGGGGCCCGACCGTAACGGACTCGATGCTCTCTCCGACGATGTCCACGCCCCCCACGAGTGCCGTTCTGATCGGGAACCTCCGCCCTCGGGCACCTGATGCATCTGAACTATTCCGGGCAGGTCGCGCCGCGACCTAACTTTCATCGTAGATACGATAGTGCTTATCGTTATCAATAACTCTGGGGAGGATGGAGAGAACCGTGCCGCGACCCCGCCTCTACCGTGACGCCATCCTCGCGCTGCTCCGGCGGAACCTCACCCACCCGACGGTCGACTGGATCCACCAGGAGCTCCGCAAGAGGGAGCCCCGTGTCAGCCTCGCGACCGTCTATCGGACCTTGAGGGTCCTGGTCGCCGAAGGGGTGCTCTGCGAGCTCCCGTTTGGTGCGGGCCAGAGCCGTTTCGGCCTAGTCAAGGAGCAGAACCACTACCACTTCATCTGTGACTCTTGCGGGCACATCCACGACCTTCCGGGTCCCGCGCGAGCCGGCCTGGAGACGGCCGTTGCCGAGGCCACGGGACATCGCGTCATCCGCCATACCACGGAGTTCTTCGGCGTCTGCAAGAGCTGCCTCGCAAACGCGGCGTCCTCCGCGGAAGCGAAGAAAGCGAGGCCACGCAAGATCGCCCCGAAGGGGGGCAAGAGAGGGGAACGATATCGCTAAGCAGATCGCTCTTCTCGTCCACCGGCCGGGCTCTCAGGGCCGACTCCCTGACGCTCTCTCGATTACGCGCCTCCGGCCGAGACGCCGGAAAAAGACAAACAGGAGATGATGATGAAGCTGAATCGAACCAGGTCCTTCGCGCTCCTCGGCGCTGGAACTCTCGCAGCCGCTCTCGCTATCTATGGTGAGTCCACGAAGGTCGTCTCCAGTTACGGACCCACGAACCAAGACGTTACCTTCAGCCAGATCAAGGCGGCCCGCCTCGCCGTGAAAGCCGAGCGTGCCAAGGCCCACGCCGCGCTCCTCGCTTCGAGATACGAGCTGAAGGCGGTGGCGGGCGACGCCCGGATGTCCGGGGGGAAGGCGGTTCCCGTGGGGCCCACGGCCCGCCTGGCCGGCACCAGCTGGGACCAGCTCGACAAGATGACGCCCGAGCAGATCAAGGAGAAGGGGCTCTTCCCGTACCAGCCCCTTCCGTTCCCGGACCACGCCGAAGGGGGAATGCTCTTCCCTAAGATGACGATCGACGTCCTCCCGCGCCTGACACGCTTCGACCTCGTCTTCGATCTGCCGGAGGAGTTCCTGCCGGACAAGGCCCCCCCGATCTACCTGACGACGCGACCGGACCTCGGCGACGTCTCCAAGGGAAAGGTCATCACGCTCGAGAACTACTACGAGACGTTCAACGGCATCCTGAACCCGAAGCAACTCGAAGGCCTACGTCTCCTGGTCACGCAGTTCCCCCAACAGCAGTTCAACGCCACAGAGGACCGGCGAACGGATCGTGCAGACGGGATGATCGGGGTGGCCTGCTTCGACTGCCACGTGAACGGCCACACGAACAAGGCGACGCACCTCGTCGGCGACATCCGGCCCCAGGAGTTCCGCCACCGGATCATCACGCCCTCGCTCCGAGGCGTGAACGTCCAGCGGCTCTTCGGATCCCAGCGAGCCCTCAAGACGGTGGAGGACTTCACCGAGTTCGAGCAGCGCGCCGCCTATTTCGACGGCGACCACGTCATGGCGGCCAAGAAGGGGGTCAATGTGCTGGAGCGGGGCTCCCAGGTCCACTTCATGTCCGAGTTCCAGGCCATCCTCGACTTCCCGCCCGCCCCCAAGCTCGACATCTACGGCGAGCTGGATCAAGTGAAGGCCACTCCCTCCGAGACGAGGGGCCAGGCCCTCTTCGTGGGCAGGGCGCGATGCGCCACGTGCCACCCGGCTCCCTACTACACCGACAACAGCATGCACAACCTCAAGGCAGAGCGGTTCTACAGGCAGACCATGGCGGGTGGCATGATGATGTCGCACGACGGCCCCATCAAGACGTTTCCCCTCCGTGGCATCAAGGACTCGCCACCGTACCTGCACGACGGGCGGTGTTTCACGCTGGAGGACACCGTGGAGTACTTCAACCTCATTCAGCAGCTCCATCTGACGGTCGCGGAGAAGAAGGATCTCGTGGCCTTCCTCCGCTGTCTGTA
>PLZI01000056.1 GCA_003152095.1 Acidobacteriota bacterium
ATCACGCAGCACATCGGCGCCTACCGTGTCGTCACGAAGGGCAAGCCCATCGTCTTCCTCGACACGCCGGGCCACGAGGCCTTCACCCTGATGCGCTCGCGTGGCGCCAAGGCCACGGACATCGTCGTCCTCGTGGTCGCGGCCGACGACGGCGTCATGCCGCAGACGCAGGAAGCGATCGACCACGCGCGAGCCGCGAAAGTGCCGATCGTGGTGGCCATCAACAAGATCGACAAGCCCGACGCGAACCCGCAGCGCGTCAAGCAGGAGCTCGCCGAGAAGGGCGTTCTCGTCGAGGAATTCGGCGGCGACGTCGTGGCTTGCGAGATCTCCGCGAAGAAGAAGATCGGCATCGACCAGCTCCTCGAGATGATCCTGCTGCAAGCCGATCTCCTGGAGCTCAAGTCCGTGGCGACGGGACCGGCCAGGGGCGTGGTGCTCGAGGCGCGGCGCGAGGCCGGAAAGGGCACGCTCGCGACGGTTCTCGTGCAGCAGGGCACGCTTCACGTGGGCGACGTCTTCTTCGCCGGCACGGCCGTGGGCCGCGTGCGCGCGATGCTCGACGACCACGCCGCGCGCTTGACCGAGGCGCCGCCCGCGACGCCCGTCGAGGTCATGGGCTTCGAGGACATCCCGAACGCCGGCGACACGCTCCAGGTCGTCGAGGACGAAGGCAAGGCGCGTCAGGTCTCGCAGTTCCGCTCCCTCAAGGAGCGCGAGGAATCGCTCACGAAGTCCTCGCGCATGTCGCTCGATTCGCTTTTCAACCGGATGAAGGAAGGCGAGATGAAGGATCTTGCCCTCATCGTGAAGGCCGACGTGCACGGCTCGGAGGAGGTCCTCGTCCAGACCCTCGGCAAGCTCTCCACAGAGAAGGTGAAGGTCAGCGTCCTTCACTCCGGCGTCGGCGCCATTTCGGTGAACGACGTCCTGCTCGCGTCCGCCTCCGAGGCCATCATCATCGGCTTCAACGTGAAACCGGAGAAGAAGGCCCAGGAGCTGGCTGATCACGAGGGCGTCGACATCCGCCTCTACTCCGTCATCTACACGCTCACGGACGAGATCAAGAAAGCCATGACGGGCCTCCTCGACACGGTCAAGAAGGAAGTCATGCGCGGACACGCCGAGGTTCGCGACACCTTCAAAGTGCCGAAGATCGGGACCGTCGCGGGGTGCATGGTCACCGACGGCGTCATTCCGCGTTCGGCTTCCGTGCGGCTCATTCGCGACAGCCGCGTCATCTATGAGGGCAAGGTCGGCTCGCTCCGCCGCTTCAAGGACGACGCGTCCGAGGTGAAGCAGGGCTTCGAATGCGGCATCGGGATCGCGGGCTACCAAGACGTGAAGATCGGCGACGTCATCGAGGCGTTCGTCATCGAGGAGCTCGCGGGATCGCTGACCTGAGGCATACGTGGTCGTCGCTCTCGCGGTTTTCGAATTTCATTTGCCCGGCTGCAGGGACCTCAAGGAGAAACGCTCGTTCCTGAGGCCGCTCAAAAGCCGACTTCGGGGTGATTTTGAGATCTCGGCTGCGGAAGTTGCGCACCAGGATCTCCTCCAGCGCGCGAGCCTCGGGATCGCCGCGGTGGGACCGGATCCGGAAGCCCTCGAGCCTCTGTTGCAGAGGATCCGGGACTTCGTCGAGGCGTATGCGGACGAGAACGGGGCTGAGATCGCGAGCGAGCGGCACGAGCTCGTGGGGTTCGGGGATGTCGGCGCGCCCGGAAGCTCCTTCGGCGCCGGAACATTCGGTTGAAAGCAGGTGACCACCATGTCGACACAGAGACGTTCCGGCGGTGCGCCGGGCCGGCGGCCGAAGAAGGTGGGGGACGTCGTGCGGGCGGAGCTCGCGCGCCTTCTCCGGGAAGACCTGCGCGACCCGGCGATCGGCTTCGCGACGATCACGGACGTCGTCATGGCCGACGACCTGCGCTCGGCGCGCGTCTTCGTGTCGGTGTTCGGTCCGAAGGACCAATTCAAGACGACGGTAGACGCTCTCAATCACGCCCGGGGACGCCTGCGCTCGCTCGTCGGGAAGAACTGCGGCCTGCGTTACGCGCCGGATCTCCAGTTCGCCGAGGACCACACGCTCGAGCGTGGCGCGCGCGTCGAGGAGTTGCTGCGCTCGATCCCGAAACCTCCGGACGAGCCCGACGCCTCATGACGCCGCGCGATCCGGCGCTCGACACCGCCTACGAAGACGTCGCGAACCTGCTCGCGACCGGGAAAAGGTTCCTCCTCACCGGCCACCGTAATCCGGACGGCGACGCCCTCGGCTCGGCGCTCGGCCTCGCGCTCGCGCTCGAGGCAAGGGGTATGGAAGCGCGCGTCGTGATGCGCGACACGTGGTCCTTCGCGTACTCGAAGATGCCCGCGATCTCTCGCGTCGCCGTTGCGGACGCACTGCCCGCCGACTGGCCGTCGGGCTGGGACGCCCTTTTCACGATGGAGTGCCCCGAGGCGGATCGCGCCGGCTGGCCGAATCTCCTCGCGGGAAAGGTCGTGAACGTCGATCACCATCCGGGCAACACGCGCTACGGCGCACTCAATCTCGTGGACCTTAAGGCCGCCGCCGTGGGCGAGATCGTGGCCGATCTCCTCGACCTCCTCGGGTGGCCGCTCACGGCCGACATCGCGACGAATCTCTGGGTGTCGCTCGTGTCCGACACGGGCTCCTTCCGCTACTCGAATACGACGCCGAAGGCGCTCGCGCTCGGGGCGCGCCTCGTGGCTGCCGGCGCGGAGCCGGGAGAGGTAAACGAGTTCCTCTTCGAGGCCGCGCCGCTCACCTCGCTGAAGCTCGAGGCGCTCGTCCTCGGGACGCTCGAGCTCCATGCCGCCGGCACGGTCGCCACCGTCGAGCTCCCCCGCCGCTTCTTCCAGGAGAGCGGCGCGAACGAGGCGGACACCGAGGGACTCGTGAACCGCGCCCGCGGCATCGAGGGCGTGCGCGCCGCCGCGCTCCTTCGGGAGGGCGAAAACGGCGACATCCGCTGCTCGCTGCGCAGCAAGGGCAGCGTGGACATCCGGAGCGTCGCCGCGCGCCATGCCGGGGGCGGACACCGCAACGCCTCGGGCTGCCGCATGCCCGGCACGCTCGCCTCGGCGAAGGCCCTGCTCGTCCCCGAGATCGCCGCCGCGATTGCGGCCATCGACGCCGCACCGGAGGCTGTTTGACGGGACTTCCGTCGCGCGCGGACGGCCCCTCGGGCGTTCTCCTCGTCGACAAGCCCGCGAAGCTCACTTCCCACGACGTCGTGGACGTGGCGCGCCGCCTCCTCGGGACGCGCCGCATCGGCCATACAGGCACGCTCGATCCCGCCGCGACCGGCCTTCTCGTGCTGTGCGTGGGCCGCGCCGGGCGGCTGCAGTCGTTTCTGACGGGCTGGGAGAAGACCTACGAAGGCACGATGCGCTTCGGCATCGTGACGGATACATACGATACCGAAGGGAAGCCCGCCGGAGAGCCGCATCCCGATCCGCGCCCGGAGCGCGCGCTCCTCGAGGAAACCTGCCGCTCGTTCACCGGCGAAATCCAGCAGTCGCCGCCCCCCTTCTCGGCGAAGAGAATCGGCGGAAAAAAATTCTACGAGCTGGCGCGGAAGGGTGAGGCCGTGCCCGACCTCCCGAAGACGGTCACCGTGCGCGCGTTCACGATCCTCTCGCTGGACGGCGACGTGGCGCGCTTTTGCATCTCGTGCACGTCCGGCACGTACATCCGTTCGCTCGCCCACGACGTGGGAAAGGCGCTCGGCTTCGGCGCGCACCTCGCGTCGCTCCGCCGCACCTCGATCGGGCCCTTCCGCCTCGAGGACGCGCGCACTCTGCCAGACCTCGAGGCTCTCGCGCCCACGGACCGCCTGTCGAAACCGTTCTGGCTGGGCCTGTCAGAAATCCCGCTGCCGTTCCCGGAGGTTCCCCTCGCGCCCGCCGAGGCCGCGAAGGTGAAAAGCGGCCACGCCGTGCCCGTGCGCGTCCCGCCGGAAGCCGCGGGCGCCGCCATGGTGCGCTTCACCGCGGACGGAGAGCTCCTCGCCCTCGGCATCCTCGAGGCGCTCGGCAAGGGCGTCCTCGCTCTTGCCCGCCCCAAGATCGTCCTCGGAGAGTGACGTTTGACGCCCGGAGTGCGTCCCGGTACACTCCCCCGGCTGAAAAATTAGAGACCTTCAAGGAAAAAACGACATTGGCCCAGCTCACCACGAAGAAGGCGGAAACGATCACCAGCTACCGGCTCCACGAGAGCGACACCGGGTCCCCTGAGGTCCAGGTCGCCCTTCTCTCCAAGCGCATCTCCGAGCTGACCGAGCACTTCAAGGCCCACGCCAAGGACCATCACTCCCGGAGGGGTCTCCTCCAGATGGTCGGCCGGCGGCGCCGCCTGCTCGATTACGTGAAGAGGCGTGACACGGAGCGGTACCGCGCCCTGATCGAACGCCTCGGACTGCGCAAGTAGTCTCTCTTCCCTCACGTTCGGCGGCACGCCTCGGCCCGCATTCCGCGGCCTCAGGTCGTCGTGCCCGCCGGGCCGGGCCACGCGAAAGGAACCGCACATGCATGACACCCTGACCGTCGACCTCGATGGCCGCTCGCTCACGATCGAAACCGGCAAGATCGCCAAGCAATCCGATGGCGCCGCCGTCGTGAAGTGCGGCGACACGGTCGTCCTCGTGACCGCCTGCTACGCGAAAGAAGCGAAGGACATCGAGTTCCTTCCGCTCACCGTCGAATACAAGGAATACCAGTACGCCGCGGGCCGGATCCCCGGCGGCTTCTTCAAGCGCGAGGGGCGCCCCACCGAGAAGGAAATTCTCACCTGCCGGATGATCGACCGGCCGTTCCGCCCGCTCTTTCCGGAGGGCTTCAACCACGAGACGCAGATCGTGGGCCTCGTCCTCTCGGCCGACGGCGACAACGACCCCGATGTCCTCGCGATCAACGGCGCCGCCGCCGCGCTCGCGATCAACACGATCCCTTTCCAGCATGTTCTCGGCGCGGTCCGCGTCGGAAAGATCGGCGACCGCTTCGTCTTCAACCCGACCGCGAAAGAGCGCAAAGAGTCCGAGCTCGACCTCGTCGTCGTCGGAACGCACGACGCCGTCTCGATGGTCGAGGCGGGCGCGAAGGAAGTCTCCGAGGCCGTCATGCTCGAAGCCATCCTGAAGGGACACGAGCAAGTCCGGAAGATCGTCGCCGCCATCGGCCAGATGGTGGCGCGCCGCAACGTCGTCAAGGCGCCTTTCAAGTCGCCCGCGCCGGTTCCCGCGGATTTCGTCGCCGCCGTCCGCAAGCAGTGGGAGGGCCCGATGATGGAGGCCCTCACGCACCCCGGAAAGATCGAGTCGTACGCGAAGATCAAGGAAGTCAAGAAGTACGGCGTCGAGCTGATCCCCGAAGACCAGCCCGAGGCGCGCAAACAGGCCAGGCACGCCCTCTCCGAGCTGGTCGAGACGCTCACGCGCGAGACGATCGTCCAGAAGAGGACGCGCCTCGACGGGCGCGCGTTCGATCAGATCCGCCCGATCACGATCGAGGCCGGCGTCCTCCCGCGCACGCATGGGTCGTGTCTCTTCACGCGCGGCGAGACGCAGGCGCTCGTCACGGTGACGCTCGGCACGTCCGACGACACGCAGCTCATCGAGGACCTCGAGGGCGAATCCGAGCGCGCGTTCCTCCTTCACTACAACTTCCCGCCGTTCTCCGTCGGCGAGGTCAAGCGCTTCGGCTCCCCCGGCCGCCGCGAGATCGGCCACGGCCGCCTCGCGTGGCGCTCCCTCCAGGCCGTCCTCCCCGACGAGAAGGAATTCCCGTACACGATCCGCGTCGTCTCCGACATCCTCGAATCGAACGGCTCCTCCTCGATGGCCACGATCTGCGGCGGCTCGATCGCGCTCATGGACGCCGGCGTGCCCGTCAAGGGCGCGGTCGCGGGCGTCGCGATGGGACTCGTGAAGGAAGGCGACGCTTTCGCCGTTCTGACCGACATCGCGGGCCAGGAAGACCATTACGGCGACATGGACTTCAAGGTCGCCGGCACCCGCAAGGGCATCACCGCGCTCCAGATGGACATCAAGATCGGCGGCATCACGCCGCAGATCTTCCAGCAAGCGCTCGAACAGGCGCGCCACGGCCGCCTCTTCATCCTCGACAAGATGGAGCAGACGCTGCAGGCCGCGCGCCCGGAGCTCTCCGCGTTCGCGCCGCGCCTTCTGACGATCACCGTGCCCGAAGAGAAGATCCGCGACATCATCGGCTCCGGCGGCAAGACGATCCGCGCGCTCCAGAAGGAGTACACCTGCAAGATCGACGTGCAGGACGACGGCACCGTCACGGTGGCCTCGAGCGACCTCGGGACCGCCGAGAAGTGCATCGAGGCGATCCGCCAGATCACGACGGTGCCGGAGATCGGCACCGAGTACCTCGGCACCGTCATGCGCATCGAGCCTTACGGGTGCTTCGTCCAGATCCTTCCCGGCATGGACGGCCTCGTTCACATCTCGGAGCTCGCCCCAGGCCGCGTGCGTGAGACGACCGACGTCGTGAAAATGGGCGACAAGGTCAAGGTCAAGATCATCGCGATCGACCCGGTGAACGGGAAGATCAAGCTCTCGCGCCGTCAGGCGCTCACCCCCGAGGAGAGCGCGGCGGAAGTCGAGCGGCTCGGCCTCACGGCGGTGGCGGCGGGCGAAGGAGACGGCGGTCGCGACGACCGGCCGCGCTTCGACCGCGACCGTCGGCCCGGAGGCGGCGGCGGCTTCCGCGGCGGACGGCCGGGCGGCGGCGGCTTCCGTCCTCGCTGACGGACCCCTGGGAATCGAGTTTTCGCGGCGGGCCCCTCGGCCCGCCGTTTCCTTTCAGGGCGCCCGGAAACGCCGGGCAGGCGGCGCAACTCCCTCCGGCGCGAGGCCGACGTTGGAACGGTCGCTGGAGGCCAGCCAGGCGCGGGCGGCGGACACACCCGTGTCGCGGTCCCTGTCGTCCATGCCTTCCGCGAGGTATCGGCCGATCTCCGCTGCCCCCGCCGCCGGTGAGACCCTGGCCTCGACGAGCGTCGCGCACACGAGCGCGTCCGAAAAGCGATGACGGCCGGCGGGGATCGTCGACGGAAGAAGGGGCAGGAAGGAAAGCGCGGCCGCCGCCCCCACAAGGATGAGAACGTTTCGCATCCGGCCGCGGCGAATTTCTTCGAAGGTGAAGAGGACGAAGAGGCCCGCCCCGAGCGCTAGAGGGCCGGCCATCGCGACGCGATAGCGGGAGGTCGTCTGAACGAGGATGCACGCGGCGAGCGGCGTCAGCATCGCGACGATGGCGAGGGCAGACTCTTCCTTTCTCAGCACGCCGCGCGTCAGCGCTGCGAACAACCCGACGAGACCGGCGCCGAGCAGACAGGAAAAGACCGGGAGCCATCTCAGAATCTTCAATCGATCCCGAAAGAAATAGAAATTCGCGTTGTCCGGCACCTCGAACGCGTTGAAAAACGTCGTGAGCTTCTTGAGGAAAAGCTTCGGCAGGGCGAGCGGCGCGCCCTTGTAGCTCTCGAGGACGAGGCACGCCGTGCGCAACGTGGAGCCCCGGGCCTCCTCGAGTATCTCGTCCATCCCCGGCGGCGAGCTCGTCGTCGCGTCCGCGCCGCGCGCGTTGCCCCAGACGAGGCCGATGGCCTGCCGCGTGTCGAAGGTCAACGGCGGCACGCCGGCGGAGATGTTGCGGATGCAGAGGACGGAAATCGGAAGCGCGAGACCGAGGGCACCGAGAAGAGCGATGCGGCGGCGCTTCGCGCCGCCCGGGGAATTCTTCGAGACCGAATAGGACCAGAGGGAGGCGATCGCCAGCGGGGCGACCGTCTGCTTGAGGAGGATGGCCAGGCCGCCGAGGAGTCCGAGAAGGAAGGCGCTCCGCGCGCTGGTCCTCTCCCGGGCGAGCAGCGGCCATACGAGAAGGAGTGTCGAAAGGTGCGCGACAGGGCCGTCTCGCAGCAGGAAGCCGTCGTGAAAGACGAGTGGGCCATAGAGCCCGTAAGCAAGTCCGGCGACAAGCGCAGCCGCGAAATCCCCTCTTCCCCTTCTAAGAAAATTCTCCGAAATCCTATAGGTCGCCAAGGCAAGAACCGCACTGGCGAGACACGCGAGGAGGAGCTGCAGGATCCTCGCCGGCCAGACGGGCGAGCCGAACACGAGCCGGAGCACCGCGAGGCCATATGGATAGAGCGGACCGGAGAAGTACGCGTTCTTCTGATACCACTCTTCCCAGTCCTCGGGACTCCCGTACGTCTCCTGCCACCCGAAGTACGACCGCCAGGCGGGGACGTCGCGCCAGTTGCCGGCGGCAAGGTGCGCCGACCAGTCCACGTAACCCCACTCGTCCGTCTGCGTCCAGAGGTGCCAGAGGGAGAGCGGCGTCTTCGACAGGAGGACGAGGTACGCGCCCCGCACGAGGAGGACGGTGAGAAAGACCGTGGCGAAAACGGCGCGTCCACGTCGGATTCGGGAAAGCACACGGGGATTCTAGGGGCGTAGGCTCTCTCGAAGGGCCGCCGGGCGATCGGCGGCCCTCCCTTTATCTGGTAAATTCCCCGCGCCCGGGCGAGAGAGACTCAAGAACAAATCGCGATGTCACAGATCTTCAATCGGAGCACGAACGCCCTCGCCCGCCTCTCGATCTGGGGCGCGGTGTTCATCCTTGGCGGCGTCGGGTGGGCCGCATCCATTCTGAATCGCTCGGCCTACAACACGAATCAGGGCGTCACGGTGAAGCAGCCCGTGCCGTTCGGCCACGAGCACCACGTCGCGGGGCTCGGCATCGATTGCCGCTACTGCCACTCCTCCGTCGAGAAGAGCGCCTCGGCCGGCATTCCGCCGACGGCGACCTGCATGAACTGCCACAAGCTCATCTGGAACGACAGTCCGATGCTCGAGCCGGTGCGCGAGAGCTTCCGCACGGGAAGGCCGCTGAACTGGAGGAAGGTCTACGACCTGCCCGACTTCGTCTACTTCGACCACAGCATTCACGTGGCGAAGGGCGTCGGGTGCGCCTCCTGCCACGGCCGTATCGACAAGATGCGCCTCACGGCGCAGTTCCCGTCGCTCCAGATGGAGTGGTGCNNTCGACGGTCGCGCTCACGAACTGCAGCACGTGCCATCGATGAAGACACTCGACGGCCCCGATTTCTGGCGCAGCCTCGAGGAGTACGCCGACACGCCCGAGTTCGCCGAGCAGCTCGGCCGCGAGTTCCCGCAGCACGCCTCCGAGTGGGACGCAGGCGTGAGCCGCCG